>JAWWOY010000161.1:0-4889 GCA_033851195.1 Kribbellaceae bacterium
TCGGGGGTGAGAGTGCCATGTGGATGCTTGTGGTGTTGGGTGGTTTCGGCCTGGTGCTGTTGGTCACGGCCTGCATCGTGGCGGACGTGGTCGCCGGACGCGCCCCGCGCGGCCAGGGCGAGCAGAAGACGATCGGAGTGGTGACCCGGGTTCGGGGACCGCTCCGGGGTCAGCTGGACAGCGGGGCAGTGGCGGAGTACGTCGAGGTCAGCGTCGAGTACTACACCCGCCAGAGTGAAGGTCCGTTCGAGGCGCAGCGCAAGCTGCCGACGAACGCCAGGGCCGCGTACGCCAAGGGGGACCGGGTGATCGTCACCTACGACGTCCGGACGCCGCGCCGGGGTCGGTTGACCGGCCGGATTCCTTCAGTGGCCTGACCCGTCAGGGCAGGTGTGATTCGAGGAGCCGGTGCAGGGCGGGCCGGCCCTCGCCGAGGACGTAGTCGGCAGCTGCCGCCGGGAGCCGGTCGGCCAGGTGGGCCAGCGCCTCGCCCATTGCGATCGCCAGCGTGACAGCCAGCCGGAACTCGGGGCTGTCGCGGGCGCTGAAGCGTTCGGCCAGCAGTCCCGCGAACTCGGCCGCGTGCTCGTCGTCGAACTCCCCGGGTGTCGTCTCCAGGTCCGGGTCGCCCAAGCCGCTCAGCACCACCGCCCGGAAGCCGGGATCGGTACGGTGCATCTCGCGGAAGGTGTCCAGAGTGACGTCGACAGCCTGGCGCCAGTCCTGCACCTCAGCGAGCCGCTCGCGCACGGCCTTGGCGTACCGGCGTTGGTTGCGGCGTTCAACGGACCGCATCAGCGTTCGCTTGTCCGGGAAGTACCGGTAGACCGAGCCGACCGCGATCTCCGCCCGCCGGGCGATGCTGCTGGTCGAGGCCGCGTCGTAGCCACGCTCGACCACTTCGGCGCAGGCGGCGTCCAGGATCCGCTCGACCTGACGGTTGGCCCGGTCCTGGGTCGGGGTCCGGCGCAGGGTGTAGGCCGGGCCGGGCGCGTCGGCCCCGGAAGACGTGACCATCCCTTCATTCTGCCTCTGGTCAGTGATAACACAGTGCTACGACGCGGAAACTGGTTGTGAGCCGCTTACCCGCATGGTGTCGCCATGCCAGGTGGAGGCCACCCGCCAGGCGTCAGCTTCGGGGGAGATCGTCCGCCAGATCGAGCGAGGGGAAACAGCATGCAGGTCAGTCGTAAGTTGATCGCAGGGATAGCGTCGTTGACCGTTGCCGCGGGAGGGCTGGCCGGCACCGGCTGGTCTCCCGCCAGGGTCGATCCATTGGCCGACACGGCTACCGAGACGGTGACCGACGGACTCAAGTCCTCGGGCAGTCTCCGGATGAACCAGGTGCAGGTGATCGGCGTGCACAACTCGTACCACCGGGAGCTGAGTGCGACCGAGAAGCAGGTGCAGCTAGCTCAGGACCCGGGCTCGGTGAACCTCTACTACTCGCACGCCTCGCTTCCGGCCCAGCTGCAGGACCAGAAGGTCCGGGCGCTCGAGCTGGACTTGTTCCCGGACCCGAATGGCGGGCTCTACACCTACCCGCTGATCCGCAAGCTGACCGGACAAGGCCCGCTCACCGACCCTGCACTGGCCAAGCCCGGCATCAAGGTGATGCACATCCCGGACTTCGACTACAACACCAACTGCCGCAGCTTCGTGCTCTGCCTGCAGCAGGTCAAGACCTGGTCCGACGCGCACCCGGACCACACGCCGATCGTGATCCAGCTGGAGCTGAAGCAGTCCGACCCGAACGTGGTCGCGGCCGGTGGCGTCAAGGCGCCGCCGTGGGACGCCACCCAGTTGGCCGGCATCGACACGGAGATCCGCTCGGTCTTCAGCGAGCGCCAACTGCTCTCGCCCGACGATGTCCGGCGGAAGGGCCTGACACTGGAGCAGTCGGTGCTGACGAAGGGCTGGCCGACGCTCGATGAGGCCCGCGGCAAGGTGCTCTTCTTCTTCGACAACGGCGGTCCGGGCGAGATCCGGGATCTCTACCGGAGCGGCCACCCGAACCTGGAGGGCCGGGCCGTCTTCACCCGCGGCCCCGAGGGCCAGCCGGATGCTGCCGTGACCGAGGTGAACGACCCGCGCGGCGCCAACAGCCAGGAGATCCAGCGGCTGGTGCGCAAGGGCTACCTGATCCGGACCCGCTCGGATGAGCCGATGACAACGGTGCTGACGAACGACTTCAGCCGGGTCGGGGTTGCACTGGGCAGCGGTGCGCAGCTCGTCACGACGGACTTCCCGGTGCCGGGCATGGCTGCCCGGTACGACAGTGACTTCGTCGCGAAACTGCCTGGCGACACCGCCGTACGATGCAATCCGGTGGTCGCGCCGTCCGGGTGCCGCGTTCTGGAGAGGTGATCGCATCGTGTCGGAGCATGTGGTGGATGTCAGCTGGAGCCGTGGTGAGCACGAGTTCACTTACCAGACTTACAGCCGCGACCACGAGTGGCGCTTCGACAGTGGAGTGACGGTGCGGGGGTCGGCCAATCCGGTGTACCTGGGCAGTGAGTCGGCGGTCGACCCGGAGGAGGCGTTCGTAGCGGCGCTGTCGTCCTGCCACATGCTGACGTTCCTGGCGATCGCGGCGAAGAAGCGCCTGGTGGTCGACTCGTACGACGACCACGCGGTCGGGGTGATGGCCAAGAACGAGGCGGGGCGGCTGGCGATCACCCAGGTGAGGCTGCGGCCCAGGATCACCTTCGCGGGCCAGACGCCAGACCCCGAGACGCTGGAGCGGATGCACCATCGCTCGCACCAGGAGTGCTTCATCGCCAACTCGGTGACCACCGAGGTGACGGTCGAAAGTTACTGACAGGCGGCGCCTCGCTTTCGGGGCGCCTCGTGCGTCATGCGACTTCCGCGCGATCTACCTCGGTGGGGAAGACCGCCCGGCGGCGCCGCCTGTCCGTCCGGAACGGGGCCGCTCACTCGGCAGCGGCGTCGCTCCGGTCGTGCTTGGCGGCCCCGAGGGCCGGGAGGTCGATGCTTCGGTCATCGGGCCGCAGGTGACCCTGCTCGGAGGCGATGACTCTCATCAATCGGTGGATCGTCATGCCGGTGAGACGCACGCCGACGGCCGGAATGACGGAGATTCCGGGAAAGTTTTTCTGTGACTCAGGACACTACTTCTCGTCCAGGCCGTCCGGGCGGAGCGGGACCAGCGTCCGGGCTTCGTCGTACGAGGCGCCGGTGAGCTCGAGCAGGTCGACGATGGTGGACCGGATCTGACCCAGCACCACCATGGCGGACAGCGACGACGGGAGCGGCAGCACCGCGGTCTGTTGGCCCAGCTCGCCCAGCACCCGCTGCGCGGCCACCTCGGCGCCCGGTTCGAAGAGGGACTGCGCGATCAGCCGGGTCCCCTCGGCGAGGCGCTCCAGTAGTTGCGGGTACTCGGCCGGCATCGGCTCGTCGCGCCAGACGGACACCGCTACCCGGCGGACCAGCACCCGGATGTTGCTGATGGCCCGGTCCAACGGGATCACCAGGTCGGCGATTTGTTCTACCCGGCCACGATTCCGGCGCTGGAACGGCGACATCCGGACCACTGCCACCCCTTCGGCGGCGGCGCTGCGCAGGTCGTCCAGCAGCGACTCGCTTTCGCGGGCCCGGCGGAGCGCGTCGGTGACAGCCTCGCTGTCGTGCGTGCGCAGGCCGTCGGCCGTCTCGATCAGGATCGAGGCCAGTTCGTTCAGCACCCGGGCCGCCTGCTCACGGGGGCGCCGGATCGCCGCTGCCGGGGCGATGGTCGCTGCGGCCAGCGCCACCGCACCGCCCAGGGCGGCGTCGAGCCAGCGGCTGAAGCCGGCGTGGGGGTCGGGCAGCAAGGTGATCACGAGCGCCGCCTGGACCCCGGCCTGGGTGGTCATCAGAGTGCCGGCGCCGAGCGGTACGGCGACGCTCATCGCGAAAGCCACCACGAACATGATCTGCCAGACCCCGGTGCCGAACAGATGCACGAACAGGTCGCCGACCCCCACCCCGACGGCGACGCCGACCATCAGCTCGGCGACCCGGCGCAGCCGCTGCCCGAAGCTGAAGCCGAGGCAGATCATCGCCGACACCGGGGCGAAGAAGGGCGTCGGGTGACCCACCACGTACCGGGCCAGTGCCCAGGCGACACCGGCGGCCAGGGCGCACTGGGCGATGAAGAACGCCCGGTCCCGGAGCCGGTCGATGCCGCGCCGGACGGAGGCGCGGGACCGGCGGGCAGCGTTTGGTGCAACGTCGTCGCGCAGCTCGCGCAACTGCTCCAAGGTCAGTTTGACCGGATCCATCCCTCCATCATGGTGGACCGGCTTCCACACCGGCCTCCGCACTGGCCTCCTGGACCGGCTTCTGGACCGGGATGGTGTCTGTCTTGCTTCTGGACCGGGATGGTGTCTGTCTTGATTCGCACCGGCCGGGCGTCCAGGGTGGTGTCATGACCGAGAACAACAGCGAGGGCTACGGCAGCTACAGCGTCGACGATGAGGACCAACTGCAGGCGGAGGACACCCTGAACGACCGCGGGGTGGACGACATCCTCGACGAGGGCTACTCGCCGCCGGAGCGGTGGTCGGCCGGCGAAGGCTTCGGTACCACCGCCGACGAGGCATTGGAGGGCGAGACGCTGGACCAGCGGCTGGCGCAGGAGGAGCCCGAGCCCGACCCGTACGCGGAGGAGGAGGAGAACGTCGGTGGTCCCGAGGTCGGCGGCGTGCGTTCCGGCCGGCTGGTCGCGCCGGACGAGGGCGCGCACGAGGACAGCGAGACGGATCTCGTTGCCGAGGACATCGGTATCGACGGCGCCGGCGCCAGCGCCGAGGAGGCCGCCGTCCACGTCGTCGACGAGCAGGAGCCTTTCGACGACGACGAGTTCGTAGACTGATCCGCCGCGC
>JAWWOY010000194.1:0-4268 GCA_033851195.1 Kribbellaceae bacterium
TCGGTCCACTCGCCGGTGCCGTAGCCGTGGAAGCGCAGGTGCAGCTCGACCAGCTTGCCGACCTGGTCGATCTGCTCGTTGCTGAACCGCAGCGCCTTCATCCGCTTCTTCGCCAGCTTCGCGCCGACCACGTCATGGTGGTGGAACGTCACCTTGCCCTCGCCCTCGAAGCGGCGGGTCTTCGGCTTGCCGATGTCGTGGATCAGCGCGGCGAACCGGACCACGAAGTCGGGCAGCTCGGCACCGGTCCGGGGCTCCAGGTCGATCGCCTGCTCGAGCACGGTCAGCGAGTGCTCGTACACATCCTTGTGCCGGTGGTGCTCGTCCAGCTCCAGCCGCAGCGCGGGCAGCTCGGGCAGTACGTGGTCGGCCAGCCCGGTGCCGACCAGCAGGTCGAGACCGATCCGCGGGTACGGCGCGCAGACCAGCTTGATCAGCTCGTCCCGGATCCGCTCGGCGGACACGATGCTGATCCGCTCGGCCATCGCCGTCATCGCCGCCACCACGGCCGGATCCGGGGTGAAGGCGAGCTGGGCCGCGAACCGGGCCGCGCGCATCATCCGCAGCGGATCATCGGAGAACGAGTCCTCCGGCGAGCCGGGGGTCCGGATCACCTTGGCGGCCACGTCTTCGATGCCGCCGTACGGGTCGACGAACTTGTGCGACGGCAGCAGGACGGCCATCGAGTTCATCGCGAAGTCACGCCGGGCCAGGTCGCCCTCGAGGGTGTCGCCGTACGCAACATCGGGCTTACGGGAATGGGGGTCGTACGACTCCGACCGGTAGGTGGTGATCTCCAGCATCCAGTCGCCCTTGCGGCAGCCGATGGTGCCGAAGGACTTGCCGATGTCCCAGACCGCGTCGGCCCAGCCGGCCAGCAGTTTCTCCACCCCTTCCGGGTGGGCCGAGGTGGCGAAGTCGAGGTCCGTGCTCCCCCGACCGAGGAGAATGTCCCGGACAGGGCCTCCGACCAGCGCGATCTCGTGACCGGCGGTGGCGAAGCGGGCACCCAGCTCGTCGACCACCGGCGCGATGCTCAGCAGAGACTGGACACCTTGCCGCTGGACGGCGGACAAGGAGCCGGAGGAGGCCGAGCGGTCGCGAGTAGGAGACACGGGAGTCTAGTGTGCCGTTCACGGCGTTGATCGAGCGACGGGGGTGTCGAGAAAGGTGCATCGCAAGGCGGAGAAACTGCCTCGTCGCGGGGTCGATCGTGGCTGCTTCTCCAACGCCGCGAGGTGGCTGCCTGGGCGCCTCCGACGCCGAACCATGTCGTCAATTGCGCACTAGGTTACGGTGACGGCGTGTTCAGACGGCGACTGAGGCTCTCCGCAGCCGCGGGAGCGGGCCTCCTGATCGCTGCCCTGGCAGCGGCGCCCGCGTCGATCGCGGCACCAGCAGCCGACGATCCGGTGGTCGACGTCTCGATCGACACGTTCACTCCGGCGACCCCGAAACCGGGTCAGCCGGTCACGATCACGGGCCGGGTGACGAACACCAGCACAGCCACCTTCGATAACCCCCAGGCGATCGCCTGCATCGACGACCAGCGGCTGGAGACCCGCGCCGAGCTTGCTGAGATCCCGGCCGAGAACGACAAGCCGGTGAACGAGCAGCGCAGCAGTTGCAGCGGCCTCAACAACCCGGGCTCGACCACCTTCCAGACCCTCGCCACGAAGCTCGCGCCGAAGGCCTCTGTCCCGTTCAAGCTGGTCGTGCCGTGGAACGAGTGGCATATCAGTAACAGCCCCGGTGTCTACGTCGTCGGGGTGACGATCCGCGGCAACCCGGCCAAGCGCACGCGGGTGACAGCCGGCCGCACCCGGACGCTGATGCCGGTGATCTCCGCCTCGCCGATGCCACGCAAGGTGAACACGGCGACAGTGCTGGCGCTGCGACACCGGCCGACCTTGCTGGGCAACGACCGGTACGCGGACGACTCCCTCGCCCAGGCGATGGCCCCGGGTGGCGCGCTCGGGCGCCAACTCGCCGCCGGCCAGAAGAACAAGGTCACCTGGCTCGTCGATCCGGCGATGCTCGAAGAGGCGAGCGGTATGGCCGACGGCTACAAGGTCCTCGGCAAGGACAACCACGTCCGGGCCGGCACCGGTCAGAAGGTGGTCCGGGACTGGCTTGCCGCATTCAACGCGACCCGCGCCCGGGACCAGGTCATCCTGCTGCCCTATGGCGACCCGGACGTGGCCAGCCTGATCGACGCCGGTGACCAGCTACGCGATCTCGTCCGCAAGGCCCGCACGGCCACCGAGACCAGCAGTCTGGCCAGCAACCCGGCAGTCCGCTCCGGGCTCTGGCTGGACACCGGCTCGGCCACCAGCCGGAACCTGGCCGCAGCCTCCACCGGGTACGCCGGCGCCAAGGCGAGTGATGTGAATCTGGTGCCGAGTTGGTCCTGGCCCGTCGCCAACCGGCCGTCGCTGTCCCCCTCTCCCGTGTACGACGTATCGACGCCGGAAGGACCGGTCAAGACCGTCCGGACGATCATCGCCGACTCCGCCCTGACAGCGGGCGGGCCGGATCCCGCCACCGCGGGTTCAGCGTTGGAGGTGCGGCAGCGGTTCGCCGCAGAGACGTCTTTGCTGGCAGCCACCGGGAGCGGAACGATCACTGTCGTCACGGCTCCGCCGCGCAATTTCGACAGCGACGGCAAGGCCACGGCCGGTCTGATGGAGGGGCTGAAGCTGCCCTGGATCACCCCGGTGGGCATCAACGACGTGCTCGCCGGGGCCGGCACAACGCCGCGCCTGGCGAAGCCCCCGACGACAGCCCGCCCGCCGATTGGCCTGAGCAGCGGTCAGCTGGACCAGATCAAGCGGCTGAACAACTCGACGAACGTCTTCACCTCGTTGCTCGCCAACCCCGACAACGCCGACGTCAACCTCCGCCACGCGCTGTTCCGGGCCGCCTCGTACAGTTGGCGCGGCTTCGGCGACGAGGCGCAGCGCTTCATCAACGTCGGACAGCGCACGGTGGACGGCCAGCTCGGCAAGGTGCATCTGGTCAACTCCAGCGTGACGAGGGGCTCGCGGCGCGAGATCAAGGTGAATCTGTCCGGCAGCAAGGGCACCTTCCCGCTCACCGTCGTGAACGAGCTGGACCAGACGGTCCGGGTCGGCATCGTGGTGACCTCGGTGAACCGGCCTGACCTGCGGATCGAGCAGATCGAGACGAAGCTGCTGGCCGCGGGCGTGAAGGCCACCTTCCAGATCAACGCGAGCGCCCAGCAGAACGGCCTGATCCGGGCCGACGCCCAGGTGACCTCCGCCGCCGGCCAACCGATCGGCCGGTCCCAGGAACTGATAATCCAGGCCGCCCAGTACGGCAGTGTCGGCTGGATCCTGGTCGGCGCAGCCATCGCCCTGCTCTTCGGTACGTCGCTGGTCCGCATCTACCGGCGGATCCGATCGGAGCGGCGGAACCCGTCCGCTTCCACGGCCGTGGACGAGCCCGACCCGCTGAACCCGGCACCGCTGGAGCCGGCCGCACCGGAGCTGGCCGCACCGGAGCTGGCCGCACCGGGCGACGACGAACCGGGACTGGCCGCACTGGAGCCCAACCCGCTGGACCCGCCCACCCAGAACGGGACGCCCCAGACCGCCGGCGAAAAGAACTACGCCGAGCAGACCCCGGGCGACCAGGCCGGAACGCAGGATGCACCGCACGACGTACCGCAGAGCATGAGAGAAGGAGTCGGGACGAAGGATGGCTGACCGCACCCTGCGATCCGCGGCGGTGATGGCAGCCGGAACGGTGCTGTCCCGCCTGCTCGGATTCGTCCGGATCGCCCTGCTCGCGGCCGCCATCGGCACCGCCCTGCGCGGCGACATCTTCACCGCGGCGAATACGATCCCGAACAGCCTCTACATCCTGCTGGCCGGCGGCGTCTTCAATACCGTGCTGGTGCCGCAACTCGTGCGCGCGATCAAGAACCACGACGACGGCGGCCGGGACTTCACCAACAGGCTGCTCACCTTCGGCTTCGTCGTACTGGCCGTCGTGACGGTCGGCTGCGTGCTGCTGGCCCCGTTCATCGCCGAGCTCTATACGCCGAAGGAGCTGAACGACCCCTCGCGGGCGTCCGAGCGGGCCTCGCTGGTGTTCTTCGTCCAGCTCTGCCTGCCACAGATCTTCTTCTACGGCGCCTTCGTCCTGGTCGGGCAGGTGCTGAACGCGCGGCGCCGGTTCGGGCCGATGATGTGGGCACCGATCGCGAACAACATCGTCGCCTGCGCCTCGATCATCGTGTTCCT
>JAWWOY010000208.1:0-3643 GCA_033851195.1 Kribbellaceae bacterium
GATTCTCGTTGCCCTCAGCAACCGAGCCGATCACCGTCCAGCCTTCCGGCACGTCGGCCGGTTCGAAGGTGCCGACCAGCGCGTTGTCATCCCCGCCGGTGAGCACGAACGACAGCGCGTCCCGGCCGGTGGCGGCGGCAACGGCCTGCAGCGGCTCGGGCAACGCCAGGGCCTGCGCCCGGATGTCGATCACCACCTCGCTGGCAGCCGCGATGTGACCGAGATCCGCCAGCAGGCCGTCGCTCACGTCGCACATCGACGAGGCTCCGGCTATCGCCGCCCGGGGCCCCTCGGCGTACGGGGGTTGCGGGCGGCGGTGCGCCTCGACCACGGAGCGCGGTGAACGGAAACCGCGGGTCAGAACCGCATATCCGGCCTCGGCCCAGCCGAGCCGGCCGATCAGCGCGACCTCGTCGCCCGGCCGCGCGCCGGACCGCAGCACCGGCGCACGGCCGTCCAGCGACCCGAATGCGGTCACCGAGATGACGATCTTGTCGGACTGGACCGTGTCACCGCCGACGATGCTCACCCCCAGTGGCTCGGACTCGTCCACCAGACCGTTGCTCAGCTCCGTGGCCCACTCCAGTGGCAGGTCCGCGGGCGCGCCGAGCCCGACCACCATCGACGTGGGACGGGCACCCATCGCCGCGATGTCGGCCAGGTTCTGCGCCGCGGCCTTGCGCCCGACGTCGTACGCCGACGACCAGTCCTGGCGGAAGTGCCGGCCCTCGACGAGCAGGTCGACGGTGATCACCATCCGGCCGTCCGGCACCGCCACCACGGCGGCGTCGTCACCGGGCCCTACCAAGACGTCCTCACCTTGCGGGAGGCTTTTGGTGACGCTCTCGATGAACCCGAACTCACCAGTGCTTCCCAACGTCTCTGTCACGTCAGCAGACCTCCCATATCGCCAACCGGAGTCTAGTGTCCGGGTCGGTGGCGCCGGTCCGGCATCGACGGAACTACCGGCGCTGGACACTAGGCGGTAGCGTGACCGAGCAACCGAAGAGTACGCCCAGGCCGTTTGCAGTACCGCGTAAGCAGTTCAGCTCGCGGTCCCGGGAGCCAGCTGAGGACGACTGAGCGGAGAACGACGTGGTGGTCCAGGCCTACATCCTGATCCAGACCGAGGTCGGCAAGGCGGCTGACGTCGCGCAGCAGATCGCCGAGGTACAGGGCGTCACCCTGGCCGAAGACGTCACCGGGCCGTACGACGTGATCGTGCGCGCCGAAGCCCGCAACGTCGACGAACTCGGCAAGCTGGTGGTGGCCCGGGTCCAGAACGTCCCCGGCATCACCCGGACGCTCACCTGCCCGGTGGTGCACATCTGAGCCCGATCATCGGTCCCATCATCCAGGTTCCACTGGCACCGCCCGCCCGGCCGAAGCTGATGCAACGCGGCCGTCGGCGGGCGGCGCTGCTCGCGGCACTGCTTCTGCTTGCCCTGACCGGTTGCAGCCAGGGCGCCGTACCGATCGCCGTACCGTCGCCCGCCCCGGAGGTGGCTGCTGCCTGTGAGCCTCTGGTCAAGGCTTTGCCTGACAAGGTTCTCGACGCCAAGCGCCGCAAGACCGAGCCGCCGAGCCCACTGACGACGGCGTACGGCGATCCGCCGATCGAGGTCACCTGCGGGGTGGCGCCGCCGGCCGGGATGGCCGAGGCCCAGTCCCAGTGTTTCGAGGTCAACGGCGTCGGCTGGTTCGCCAAGCAGGTGCAGAACGGCGTCATCTTCACCACGATCGGCCGCAAGGTTTATCTGGAGGTGGCGGTGCCGGCCAAGTACTCCCCCGAGGCGAACGCGCTCACCGATGTCTCCGACGCCGTCACCGCCCACAACACCCTCGTCACCCCCTGCATCTGAGTGGTGCTCGTCCGGACGGATCAAATCGTGGGAAGTTGATGTCCGGGCCTGACCGGTGGCCTCGACGTATCGGGTGAGAGGCACCGCACCGGTGCCGGTGAAGAGGAGAACATCGTGAAGTACATGATCCTGACCAACGCCTCGCAGCAGGACTACGACGGGATGGCCGGCAAGGCGACCGATAAGCCGGCCTGGAGCGCCGAGGACTTCGCCGCGATGGGCGCCTTTATGGAGAAGTTCAACAACGACCTGGAGAGGTCCGGCGAACTGGTCGAGACGCGGGCACTGGCCGCACCGGCGCTGACCCGGCGGCTGGGTTCGAAGGCCGGTCAGCCGGTCGTCACGGACGGCCCGTACGCCGAGACCCAGGAGGTCCTGGCCGGGTACTGGATCGTCGAGTGCGAGAGCTTCGACCGGGCCACGGAGATTGCCGCCGAGCTGGGGAAGTGTCCGGCTCCGGACTTCGTCGCGTCGACTGCGTATGCGGACATCCGACCGCTGATGGAGTCGCGGGCCGAACTCGAGGCCTGATCCTCCGTGCCCGACACCGAGGTCGAGGACCTGTTGCGCCAATTGGCGCCGCAGGTCCTCGGGGCGCTCATCCGGCGCTACGGGCACTTCGACACCGCTGAGGATGCCGTCCAGGAGGCGCTGCTCGCGGCCTCGCTGCAGTGGCCGAACGAGGGCCTTCCGGACAATCCGCGCGCTTGGCTGATCACTGTCGCCTCGCGCCGGCTGACCGATCTGCTGCGCAGCGAACAGGCCCGGCAGCGACGTGAGGACACCGTCGCCCAGTGGGTCCTCCCGGACGAGTGGCTGGCACCGGCCGCGGACAGAGCTGTCGGTGCCAGCCGCAGCTCCGACGACACGCTCATCCTGCTGTTCCTGTGCTGTCATCCCTCGCTGTCGCCGGCCTCGCAGATCGCGCTGACCTTGCGAGCCGTTGGCGGCCTGACCACCGCGGAGATCGCCCGGGCATTCCTGGTCCCGGAAGCGACCATGACCCGGCGGATCACCCGGGCCAAGCAGAGCATCAAGGCCAGCGGCGCCCGATTCGCGCTGCCGCCCGACCGCGTCGAGCGGCTGGACGCCGTACTCCAGGTGATCTACCTGATCTTCAACGAGGGCTACGCCAGTACGTCAGGCCCGAGCCTGCAGCGCGTGGAGCTGTCCGCCGAAGGGATCCGGCTGGCCCGGATGGTCCACCGGCTGTTGCCCGATGACAGCGAGGTTGCCGGGCTGCTGGCACTCATGCTGCTGACCGATGCCCGGCGCCCCGCACGGACCGGGCCGGGCGGTGAGTTGATCCCGATGGCCGAGCAGGACCGCAGCCGCTGGATCGCGGACTCCATCACCGAGGGCGTCGCGCTCATCACCGATGCGCTCCCCCGCGGCCCGGTCGGGCCGTACCAGCTCCAGGCCGCGATCGCGGCGGTCCACGACGAGGCGACGTCGGCCGACAAGACCGACTGGCCGCAGATCGTGGCGCTCTACGAGGTGCTGATGCAACTGTCGGACAACCCGATGGTCGCGCTGAACCACGTTGTCGCCGTTGCCATGGCCCGCAGCGCACAGGAGGGTCTCGACCTGCTCGGGCAGATCCAGGACGACGAGCGGATCGCGAAGGACCACCGCCTGTACGCCGTCCGCGCGCACCTGCTGGAGATGGCGGGCGACGCGACGGCGGCACGGGCGGCGTACGAGGAGGCGGCGGAACGGGCGACCAGCCTGCCTCAGCAGCGGTACCTCAACGGCCGGGCGGCACGGCTCCCGTAGACGAG
>JAWWOY010000221.1:0-3799 GCA_033851195.1 Kribbellaceae bacterium
ATGCTGGCGAACATGAACCACGGCGGCAAGATCGCGATGCTGGGCCTGCCCGCGGACGAGATCTCGATCGACTGGGGCACGGTGGTGCTCAACATGCTGACGATCAAGGGCATCTACGGCCGGGAGATGTTCGAGACGTGGTACTCGATGTCGGTGATGCTCGAGCGCGGCCTGGACCTGGCCCCGGTGATCACCCACCGGTTCGGGTACGCCGACTTCGAGCAGGCATTCGAGACCGCAAGGCATGGCCGGTGCGGCAAGGTCATCCTGGACTGGACCCACCCAACCCTGGAGGAGAAGCACTGATGTTCGGCCGGATGCGCGAAGACCTGGTCAGCACGATCGGCGAGATCCGCGACGCGGGGCTCTACAAGTCGGAGCGGGTGATCACCTCGCCGCAGAACTCTGCCATCTCTGTTGCGGGAGGCAAGGAAGTGCTGAACTTCTGCGCCAACAACTACCTCGGGCTGGCCGACCATCCCGAGGTGATCGCGGCGGCCAAGAGCGCGCTGGACGAGTGGGGCTTCGGGATGGCCTCGGTCCGTTTCATCTGCGGCACCCAGGCGATCCACAAGCAGCTGGAGGATGCCCTGAGCAACTTCCTCGGCAGCGAGGACACCATCCTCTACAGCTCCTGCTTCGATGCGAACGGCGGCCTCTTCGAGACGCTGCTGGGCGCCGAGGACGCAGTCATCTCCGACGAGCTCAACCACGCCAGCATCATCGACGGAATCCGCCTGTCCAAGGCCCGCAGATACCGCTACAAGAACCGCGACATGGCCGATCTCGAGGCCCAGCTCAAGGACGCCGCCGATGCCCGCTACCGGCTGATCGCCACCGACGGCGTCTTCTCGATGGACGGGTATGTCGCGCCGCTCGACGAGATCTGCGACCTGGCCGACCGGTACGACGCCCTGGTGATGGTGGACGACTCCCACGCCGTCGGGTTCGTCGGGCCGAACGGCGGCGGCACGCCCGAGCTGTTCGGCGTCACCGACCGGGTGGACGTCCTGACCGGCACCCTCGGCAAGGCGCTCGGCGGCGCGTCCGGCGGCTACGTCTCCGGCCGGCGCGAGATCGTCGAACTGCTCCGCCAGCGCTCGCGTCCTTACCTGTTCTCCAACTCCCTGGCACCCGCGGTCACGGCGGCGTCACTGAAGGCGCTGGAGCTGATCGGCGGATCGACCGACCTGCGCGACAAGCTGAAGGCCAACACCGCGCTGTTCCGTTCGGAGATGACCGAGGCCGGGTTCGACGTATTGCCGGGTGATCATCCGATCTCGCCGGTGATGATCGGCGACGCCGCCGAGGCCGGCCGACTGGCGGACAAGCTGCTCGAGCTGGGGGTCTACGTGATCGGCTTCTCCTACCCCGTCGTACCGCATGGCAAGGCCCGCATTCGCACCCAACTGTCGGCCGCCCACTCCACCGAAGACGTCGAGCAAGTAGTCGCCGCCTTCATCCAAGCCCGCGCTGCCCTGGCCTAAGTGGTCGGGCCCGCCGCCCATCGGTTCTGTCGGTGGGAGCGGGCAGGATGTGCCGTATGACGAAGGTGAGTGCGCGCGAGGTCAACCGGGCCACGCTCGCGCGGCAGATGCTGCTGGGGCGGGCTGACGAGTCAGCGGTCGAGGCCGTCGGACGGCTGGTGGGGATGCAGGGACAAGAGCCAAAGCACCCGTACGTCGGGCTGTGGACGCGGCTGAACGGCTTCTCCGACGAGCAGCTCAGCACGGCCGTCCAGGACCGCAAGCTGGTCCGAGCCACGCTTTACCGCGGCACATTGCACCTGTTGACGTCCGACGACTATCTCCGCTTCCGGACCACGCTCGGCCCGGTGCTGGAGGGCGGGTTGAGGATGCTCGGCGACCGGGCTGAGGGGCTCGAGCCTGCCAAGGTGGTTGCCGCCGCGCGCAAACTGCTGGCGAAGGAGCCGCTGACCTTCACCGAGGTGCGGGACGCGCTCGTCGAGCAGTTCCCGAAGGTGAACGAGCGGGCCCTCGGCTTCTGCACCCGGATGATGGTGCCGCTGGTGATGTTCCCGACCGACACCCGCTGGGGCTATCCCGCCAACGCCCGGTTCACGCCTGCCGAGGAGTGGCTCGACGCGAAGCTGCACCCCGGCGCCGTACCAGCGGAGTTGGTGCTGCGGTATCTGGCTGCCTTCGGGCCGGCCACCACGGCCGACTTCCAGACCTGGTCGGGACTCCCCAAGGCCAAGCCTGTCTTCGACAACCTCGACCTCGAGGTGTTCACCGACGAGGGCGGCAAGACCCTGTACGACGTCCCCGACGCGCCACGGCCGGATCCGGATATCGAGGCGCCGGTGCGGTTCCTGCCGGAGTTCGACAATCTGCTCCTGGCCCACGCCAAGCGCGAGCGAATCATCGCGGACGAACACCGCCCGGCCGTCTTCACGAAGAACCTGCGGGTCAAGTCGACGTACCTGGTGGACGGGGTCGTGGCAGGGCTGTGGACGGCCGAGAAGAAGCGGAGTGTGGCCACTCTCACGCTGACGCCGTTCGGGCGGATGCTGAAGAAGACTGCGACCGCGCTGGAGCGTGAGGGCACCGCCCTGCTGGGGTTCCTCGAGCCTGAGGCGATGTCATATCAGGTAGTTACGGCCGGCGAATGAGGTAGTTGTCACATGCCGGATAGCTGGGCTACGGACCCATAACCCCGTGGAATAGATAGATGAGCACAGTCCCCACGGTCACCCTGGAAAACGGCGTAGAGATTCCGCAGCTGGGTCTCGGCGTCTGGCAGATCGAGGACGAGATCGTCCCCGACGTCGTCAGAGCGGCCCTCGACTCCGGCTACCGGCATGTCGACACCGCTGCCATCTACGGCAACGAGGACGGCGTCGGACGCGCACTTGCTGCTGCCGGCCTGCCGCGCGACGAGGTCTTCCTCACGACCAAGCTGTGGAACAGCGACCAGGGTTACGACTCCACCCTGAAGGCGTTCGACGCCAGCCTGCACCGGCTCGGTCTCGATTACGTCGACCTCTACCTGATCCACTGGCAGTCGCTGAAGCGCGACAAGTACGTCGACACCTGGAAGGCGTTCGAGCAGCTGTACGCCGACAAGCGGGTGCGCGCCATCGGTGTCTCCAACTTCCACGTACCGGCCCTGCAGCGGCTGTTCGACGAGACGGACCTGCGCCCGGCGGTGAACCAGATCGAGCTGCACCCGGCGTTGCCGCAGGATGAGCTGCGCGCTTTCAACGCGGAGAACGACATCGTCACCGAGGCCTGGAGCCCGCTCGCCCAGGGCGGCGGCCTGCTCTCCGAGCCGACGCTGAAGCGCTTGGCCGAGAAGCACGGCAAGTCGCCGGCCCAGATCGTGATCCGCTGGCACCTGCAGCTCGGCAACGTGGTGATCCCCAAGTCGAAGACCCCGGCCCGGATCGCGGAGAACATCGACGTCTTCGACTTCACGCTGGACAACGAGGACATGGCGGCCATCGCCGACCTCGAGACCGGCCTGCGAACCGGCGGCGACCCCGACACCTTCGGCTGAGCCTGCGCGCCAGGAGCCTAGAGCTAGGGGTGCGCCGACTCGCGACGCCTTGTGGGGGCTGTGCGACGCTTCCTGGGTGATCGAAGTTCGGAGGCTGCGGGTGTTGCGGGCGCTGGCGGATCACGGCACCGTGACCGCAGCCGCCGAGGTGCTGCACCTGACCCCTTCGGCCGTGTCACAGCAACTGGCGGCGCTGGAAACCGAGGTCGGCCAGGAACTGCTGGAACGGCGCGGCCGCCGGGTGGCGATCACCTCGGCCGGGCGGCTGCTGCTGAGCCAC
>JAWWOY010000222.1:0-12274 GCA_033851195.1 Kribbellaceae bacterium
AGCATCTTGGTGGAGATGAAGAAGAACAGCACGTCCTGGGTCTTCTTCACCGGCCGGATCGACAGCGCGTACGCCGCCGGGGTGGCCAGCAGCAGGACCAGTGTGGTGGACACCACCGAGGCGATCAGGGAGTTCGCGAAGTACGGGCCGGCGCCGCGCTCGAACACGCCGCGGAACTGGTCCAGGGTCGGTGTGAAGAACAACTTCGGGCGTCTCGGTGTAGGCGTCGCTCTCCTGCTTGAACGCGGTCAGCACCATCCAGAACACCGGGAAGAAGAACACCAGCGCGATCAGCCAGGTGAGGCCGGTGATCGTGGCGTGAGCCCACGCTTCCTGTTCATGTGTCCGCCTCCTTGGTGAAGCTGGTGAAGATCACCCGAAGGGCGACGGTCGCGACGATGATGGTGCCGATCACCACGACTACACCCATGGCCGCGGCCTGTCCGACGTCGAAGCCCAGGAACGCTCGTTGGTAGATGTAGAACGGCAGGTTGGTGCTCGCGGTACCGGGGCCGCCCTGGGTCATCATGTAGATCTGGTCGAACGTGTTGACCACGTAGATCGCGCCGAGCAGCACAGGCAGTTCGAGGTAGCGGCGCAAGTGCGGCAGGGGTGACGAAGAGGAAGGTCCGCAGCTGGCTGGCGCCGTCGACCTGTGCGGCCTCCAGTATGGACGTATCGTGTGCGCCGATCAGCTCTTTCGCCTCGGCATGGCGCGACGACACCGCCCCCGGCGACACGGCGTCGCCGCTGGGCATCTCCGCTCAGCTGAGCATATCTGCGCTCTAGCGTTGGACGGAGCCTTGACAGGCTACATCCGTACCGAGTTCACTCAGCTGTGAGCAGCGTCCTGCTCATATGAGCGATTGCGACAGGGTGTCGACCGAGCGAAGGAGTAGCTTGTGCTGGGAAAGTGGAGGCGCATAGGGAGCGCGGCCGTCGCGCTCCTCCTCGCGAGTGCGGTCAGCGGCTGCGCCGGCTGGGGCGGCGGCGCGGGTGGTGGCGGCGCGGACAGTATCAACGTGCTGATGGTGAACAACCCGCAGATGGTGGACCTGCAGAACCTCACCGCGGACAACTTCACGAAGCAGACCGGGATCAAGGTCAACTACACCGTGCTGCCGGAGAACGACGTCCGGGACAAGATCAGCCAGGAGTTCTCCAGCCAGGCCGGACAGTACGACGTGGCGTCACTGAGCAACTTCGAGGTCCCGATCTACGCGACCAGCAAGTGGATCGCGCCGCTGTCGGACTACATCGCCAAGGATCCGTCGTTCAACCAGAACGACATTCTGAAGCCGATGACCGTGTCGCTTACCGGTGCTGATGGGAAGGTGTACGGCGAACCCTTCTACGGTGAATCTTCGTTCCTGATGTACCGCAAGGACGTGCTGCAGGCGAAGGGCATCACGATGCCGGCCAAGCCGACCTGGCAGCAGGTCGCCGACATCGCGGCGAAGGTGGACCACGCCAAGCCGGGGATGAGGGGCATCTGTCTGCGCGGCCAGCCGGGCTGGGGTCAGCTGTTCGCACCGCTGACCACCGTGGTGAACACCTTCGGCGGCACCTGGTTCACCAAGGATTGGCAGGCGAAGGTGGACGCGCAGGAGTTCAACCAGGCGACCAAGTTCTACGTCGACCTGATCCGCTCGCACGGCGAGCTGGGGGCGCCGCAGGCCGGCTTCACCGAGTGCCTGAACAACCTGGTCCAGGGCAACGTGGCGATGTGGTACGACGCGACGTCGGCGGCCGGTTCGCTGGAGGCGCCGAACTCGCCGGTGAAGGGCAAGATCGGCTACGCGCCGGCGCCGGTGGTCAAGACCAACAGCTCGGGCTGGCTGTACACGTGGTCCTGGGCCATCCAGGAGTCCAGCAAGAAGAAGGACAACGCCTGGAAGTTCATCTCCTGGGCATCCAGTAAGCAGTACGAAGAACTCGTCGGGCAGAAACTCGGCTGGTCCCGGGTCCCGGCCGGCAAGCGGGCCTCGACGTACACCAACCCGTCGTACCTGAAGGAGGCGGCGGCGTTCGCGCAGCCGACCAAGCAAGCGATCGAGGCAGCGGACCCGCTCAACCCCGGCGTGCAGCCGAGGCCGGCGCCCGGGATCCAGTTCGTCGACATCCCCGAGTTCCCGGACCTGGGCACGCAGGTCAGCCAGGACGTGAGCTCGGCGATTGCCGGCCGGATGAGCGTCGACGACGCGCTGAAACGCGGGCAGGTGCTCGCCGACGACGTAGCTGAGCGCTATCGCTCACGAAAACTGAAATGAGGGGGTCGTCATGACAGTCGAAGCCGAGACTGGCACGGGCCGTGATACCGCGGCTCCGCGCAGCTCCGAGGGCACGCTGATGCGCCGCACCGGCGATTGGGCTAGGCGAGCGCCGCTGATGCCTGCGCTGGTGTTCATGATCCTGGTGACCCAGTTGCCATTCGTGGTCACCGTGATCGTGTCATTCATGGACTGGAACGCGTACTACCCCGACGAGCGGGGCTTCGCCGGCTTCGCCAACTTCCGGCGGGTGCTCACGGACGCGAACACCCGGCACGCGATCTGGGTGACGATCCTGCTGACGGCCGGGGTGGTGCTGATCAGCCTGGCGCTCGGACTCGGCATCGCCCTGCTGCTGGACCGGAGGTTCCGCGGCCGCGGCGCGGTCCGGACCATGATGATCACGCCTTTCCTGGTGGTCCCGGTGGCCGCCGCGCTGCTGTGGAAGCACGCGCTCTACAACCCGTCCTACGGGCTCTTCAACGGTGTGCTGAAGTGGCTGTTCGGGGCCAACGCGCCGCAGCCGGACTGGATCAGCAACCAGCCGCTGTGGGCGATCATCTTCGCGCTGGTCTGGCAGTGGACGCCGTTCATGATGCTGATCCTGCTGGCCGGGCTGCAGAGCCGCCCACTCGACGTGGTCGAGGCGGCGGGGATCGACGGTGCCAGCAAGTGGGCCATCTTCCGTTATATGACGTTGCCGCATCTACGGCAGTACCTGGAGCTCAGCGCACTGCTCGGGTCGATCTACGTGGTGCAGAACTTCGACGCCGTCTTCGTTATCACCTCCGGCGGCCTCGGTACGGCGAACTTGCCGTACTCGATCTACCAGACCTTCTATACCGCACACGATTACGGCCGGGCCTCGGCCGCCGGGGTCATCGTCGTGATCGGCACGATCATCATCGCGACGCTCGCCCTGCGTTCGGTGTCCACGCTGTTCAAGGAGGAGGGACGATGAGTGGCCAGGTAACGATGGTGACCGGCCGGAAGCGGCGCGGTGGTGGGCTGGCGTTGAGCGGTCTGGCCTGGATTGTGGGCGTGCTGTTCGTGCTCCCCGTGCTGTGGATGGCGCTGACGTCGTTCCACTCCGAGACCGACGCGGCGAAGAACCCGCCGGACCTGACCGCGCCGCTGACCCTGGACGGTTTCCGGTCGTTCTTCGGCACTGGCCCCTGGCCGTCGATCGCGAACTCGCTGACCGCCAGCATCCTGTCCACGGCTCTGGTGATCCTGCTGGCCTTCCCGGCGGCGTACGCGCTGGCCATCAAGCCGGTGAAGAAGTGGACGGACGTGCTGTTCTTCTTCCTGTCCACCAAGATGCTGCCGGTGGTCGCGGGACTGCTGCCGGTCTACCTGTTCGCGCAGTTTTCCGGGCTGCTGGACAACATCTGGCTGCTGATCGTCCTCTACACCTCGATGAACCTTCCGATCGCGGTCTGGATGCTGCGCAGCTTCCTGGTTGAGGTGCCGGTGGAGATCCTCGAGGCGGCCGCAGTGGACGGGGCCGGACTGACCCGCACGCTCCGCTCGGTGGTCGCGCCGGTGGTCATGCCCGGAATCGCCGCGGCATCCCTGATCTGCTTCATCTTCAGTTGGAACGAACTGCTGTTCGCCCGGGTGCTGACCGGCACCGTGGCCCAGACCGCACCGGTGTTCCTGACCGGTTTCGTGACCAGCCAGGGTCTGTTCCTGGCCAAGGTCTGCGCGGCGTCGCTGGTGGTGTCGCTACCCGTGTTGATCGCAGGATTCGCCGCCCAGGACAAGCTGGTCCAGGGCCTGTCGCTGGGGGCTGTCAAGTGACGGAAGTAAATGTGCGCAAGCTCAGCTTGGCCACGACAGGTGACCTCCGCGACCAGGTCCCCGTTCCGGAGTACGACCGTACGGCGGTGCGCCCGGGCATCGTGCACTTCGGCGTCGGCGGGTTCCACCGCGCCCACCAGGCGATGTACCTCGACCGCCTGATGAACGAAGGGCACGCGCTCGACTGGGGGATCTGCGGGGTCGGCGTCATGCCGCAGGACCGGCGGATGTCCGAGGTTATGTCCGCGCAGGACTGTCTCTACACGTTGGTGGTCAAGCATCCGGACGGGACCTTGGAGCCGCGGGTGATCGGCTCGATCGTCGACTACCTGTTCGCGCCGGACGACCCGGAGGCGGTGCTGGCACGGATGGCCGACCCGGCCACCCGGATCGTCTCGCTGACCGTCACCGAGGGCGGCTACCACGTGAATCAGGTAACCGGTGAGCTCGACGCCTCCGACGCCGGCCTCGCCGCCGATCTGTTGCCGGGTGCAACCCCGGTGAGCGTCTTCGGATTCGTCATTGAGGCGCTCGCCCGGCGACGTGCCGCCGGGATCCCACCGTTCACGGTGATGTCCTGCGACAACATCCCGGGGAACGGTCACGTCGCTCGGAAGATGCTGACGTCGTTCGCCCGGCTGAAGGACCCGGAGCTGGCGGACATGATCGAGCGCCAGGTGCGCTTCCCGAACTCGATGGTGGACCGGATCACCCCGGTCACCGCGGACGCCGACAAGAAGGCGCTGGCGGACCGGTTCGGTATCGACGACGGCTGGCCAGTGGTCTGCGAGCCGTTCACCCAGTGGGTGCTGGAGGACGACTTCGGCGGTGACCGGCCGCCGTTCGAGGACGTCGGCGTGCAATTGGTGAACGACGTCGAGCCGTACGAGCTGATGAAGCTGCGGCTGCTGAACGCGAGCCACCAGGCGCTCTGCTACCTCGGTTACCTGGCCGGCTACCGCTACGCGCACGAGGTCTGCCAGGACAAGCTGTTCGTCGACTTCCTCCTCGGCTACATGGACGAAGAGGCGACGCCGACGCTGCCGCCAGTGCCGGGTGTCGACCTGGAGCGGTACAAGCACCAGCTGATCGAGCGGTTCGCCAACCCCGAGGTGCGCGACACGCTCGCCCGGCTCTGCGCGGAGAGCTCGGACCGGATCCCGAAGTGGCTGCTACCCGTCGTCCGCGAGCAGCTCGCCGCGGGCCGCGGGATCAAGCGGGCCGCCCTGGTCGTGGCCGCCTGGGCCCGGTACGCCGAGGGCACCGACGAGCAGGGCGAGCCGATCGAGGTGGTGGACCGGCTGCGCGCCAAGCTGGTCGAGCGGGCACAGCACAACAGGGAGGATCCGCTGCTCTTCGTGTCCGACCGCGACCTGTTCGGTGATCTGGTCGACGACGAGCGGTTCGTCCGGGCCTACACCTCGGCCCTGTCGTCGCTGCACGAGCGCGGGGCCAGGGCAACGCTCGAGGGCCAGGCCGGATGATCGCAGCCCGAACGGCGGCCGGTGTCAGAATGGCGGCTGGTCGCGGTGTGGCCGGGGAACAGTTACCTTGCGGAATCACGAGACTCTGACTGGGGGCGGGATGGCAGTGAACAAGCGGGTTCAGCCTGGCGACGGCGACGAGGACGACGAGATGCTGACACAGGTCGCCCGTCGCTACTACCTGGACAATGAGTCCAAGGTGGACATCGCCAAACAGCTCGACCTGAGCCGGTTCAAGGTCGCGCGGCTGCTCGAGGACGCCCGCAGCCGGGGCATCGTCCAGATCCAGATCAAAAGCCCCAGCCCGATCGACCGGATGCTCTCGGAGAATCTCGCTGCAGCTCTGGGCCTGCCGCGCTGCGTGGTCACGCACACCGCCGGCTCACCTGAGCAGATCCGCGACCAGGTTGCCGAGGCAGCTGCGCGAACCGTGGCGCCGCTGGTCCGCGACGGCGACCTACTCGGCCTGACCTGGAGCCGGGCTGTCGATGCGATGGTGGATCACCTCGGCCAGCTCCCGGCCTGCACGGTGATCCAGATGGCCGGCTCGCTGCACTCACCGGCCGGCGGGGGCAGCACGATGGATCTCGCCCGCCGCGCTGCAGCACTGGCCGGCGGTACGGCGCACCCAGTGCACGCCCCGCTGGTAGTGGACGACATTGCGGCGGTGACCGCCTTGCGCAGGCAGCCCGGGATCGCCGACACCCTGGCGCTGGCAGACGGGATGGACATGTCGGTGGTCGCGATCGGCGCCTGGCGCGCGGGCTGTTCCACGGTCTGGGACGCGGTTTCGGACCGGGTGCGCGAAGAGGGGCTCGCCGGGGGTGCCGTCGCCGAGGTCAGTGGGCACCTGCTGGATATGGACGGCAAACTGGTCGAGTCGCTGCTGGAGCAGATGGTCATCGCGGTGTCGCTGGACCAGTTGCGCCGCCCGTCCGAGCGGGTCGCCCTGGCCGCCGGCGCACACCGGGCTCCGGCGGTGATCGCCGCGGTGCGGGCCGGCTTGGTCAGCACTCTGGTAACGACGACCGACCTCGCCCGCGAAATACTGCGGCTGCTCGCCACTGAGAGGAAGACCTAGCAATGACTCAACAGAGACTGGTTGCCGGAGTGGACTGTTCCACTCAGGCGACCAAGGTTGTGGTGTGCGACGCTGCTACCGGCGAGGTGCTGCGCGAGGGACGTGCGCCGCACCCGGACGCCACCCAGGTGGACCCGGCAGAGTGGTGGAAGGCGTGGCAGCTCGCGTCCGACGGTGTGCTCGACGGCGTCGAGGCGATCTCCGTGGCCGGCCAGCAGCACGGCATGGTCCTGCTCGACGGCGCCGGCGAGGTGGTGCATCCGGCGGTGCTCTGGAACGACACCAGCTCAGCCGATGCGACCATCGAACTGGTCTCCGAACTAGGCGGCCCGGAGGCCTGGGCCGCGGCGACGGGCTCCGTGCCGGTGCCGAGTTTCACCGTGACCAAGCTGCGCTGGATTCGCACCGCCGCCCCGGATGCGGCCACCCGCGCCGAGGCCGTGGCGTTGCCGCACGACTGGCTGACGCATCAGTTGGCGGCGGATCGTGGCGGCGTGGACGATCTCACCACTGACCGTGGCGACGCGTCCGGCACCGGCTGGTGGTCGCCGACCGACAACAGCTATCGCCCTGATCTGGTGGAACTGGCCTTCGGTCGTGCATTGAAGCTGCCGCGCATTGCCAACCCCGCCGAGATTGTCGGCCGGACCGCTGCCGGAGCCGCCTTGGCCGCGGGCACTGGCGACAACATGGGCGCCGCGCTCGGCCTCGACCTGCGGCCCGGCGACGTCGCAGTCTCGCTGGGAACCAGCGGTACGGCGTTCGCCATGAGTTCGGTTCCTACTACGGACCCGAGCGGCTTCGTCGCCGGATTCGCTGACGCCACGGGCGGCTATCTCCCGCTGGTGTGCACCTTGAACGCCGCCCGGGTCATGTCGGCCACCGCCCAGATCCTCGGCCTGGACCTCGCGGCCCTGGATGAGGCGGCATTGACGTCGTCCGGCAGCGAAGGCCTGGTGCTATTGCCGTACCTGGACGGCGAGCGGACCCCGGACCTGCCGCACGCGACCGGCCTGATCTACGGCCTGACCCGCGCGACCGCGCAGCCGGCCACCATGGCTCGCGCCGCGGTCGAGGGCATGCTCTGCGGTCTGGCCGACGCCGTCGACGCCTTGCGTGCGCAGGGCCTGCCGGTCCAGCGAGTGCTGCTGCTCGGTGGCGCCGCCCGCTCACGCGCCGTACAGGCTTTGGCGCCTGCCTTGCTGGGAGCACCCGTAGTGCTGCCGGAGCCGGGGGAGTACGTCGCCCTGGGCGCTGCCCGGCAGGCTGCCTGGGCTGTCTCGGGTGACAAGGCCCCGCCGACCTGGGAGGTTGCGTTGGGCAAGCCGGAGTCGCCGGTGATGGGTGACGATGAGGCCACCCGCGTCCGCGACCGATATGCCTCGGTCCTGGCCGGCGCGCGACCTCTGCTCACTGCCGGCAAGGACTGGCCCGCCCACCGATGAGCCCGGCCCGGTCCGGTCCGGTCTGGTCTGGTCCGGTCTGGGAGAAGAGCCAGATTTTCTATCTGCAACTAGATATATATAGCGAGTTGCAGATAGAAAATCGGACCATGACTTCTACGGCTCAGTCGATCGAGCGCTCCGACGATGATGCTCATCCGATCGGTCGGCTTGTGCATGCATGGTCGATGGTCAATTGGCGTTTGGTTGACGAAGAAGGAAAGTTCTATTTCTCAATGAATGGGCGGAGTGTGACGAGACGCTTGGCGGGATGAGGGGGTTTGCCTGTCGGCATGGAATCGGAAGAAGCCGGGCCAGAGAGGAGACAACGATGACGGAGTCCGGGAAGTCGTACGAGCTGGCCGTGGAGCGCGCTGTCGGGGCCAGTCCCGCGGTCGCCTACCAGGCCTGGACCGAGGGGTTCGGCCGCTGGTTCGCGTCGCCGGACTCGGTCCTGATGAAGCCTGAGGTCGACGTGCCGTTCTTCTTCGAGACCGACTTCGAAGGTGCTCGCCATGCCCACTACGGCAGGTTCCTCCGGCTGGTCCCCGCCGAGCTGGTCGAGCTGACCTGGGTGACGACTGGTACCGGCGGTGCCGAGACTGTCGTCACCGTGGAGCTCGAGCCGGCCGGCGACGGCACCCTGGTCAAGCTGGCCCACCGGGGCTTCCCGACCGAAGAGTTCCGGGATGGTCACCAGCAGGCCTGGCCGCAGGTGCTCGCGCAGTTCGACGATCGAATCCACACCACTAGTTGAGGACCCGCGTCAGAGCCTGTACTGCGCGCGAGGCCGCCTGGGCCGTGCCGGGTGAGGCGGCATCGCCGGCGTGGGAAGTTGCCGTAGGCAATCCGGAGTCACCCGCCATGGGCGACGATGAGGCCGCCCGTGTCCGCGAGCTGTATGCCGCAGTACTGCCAGGCTCCCGTCCGTTGCTTTCCGCCGGTAAGGACTGGCCCGCCCGCCGGTGAGGTCCGCCTCCAAGGAGCGACCTGTGCCCCTGACAAGCTGCGGGTTGTTGCAAGAGCTGTAACGAGTTGCCGCCATTGGCGATATGGGTGCGGGCGCGAGCTTCGCGCCGTCCTGACTCGTGGAGGTTCTGTTGCGCTCGTCCTGGCGACTCATCGCACCGTTGGCATTGGCGGTCATCGGGGCGACCTCGGCTCTGCCTGCTGCCGCGATCGTTGATCCGAGTGCCGCTGTCCGGAAGGCGGCAGCCCTGCCGTCGGTACCGCTCGACGTCAAGCTGGTCGGCACGTTCACCGGCGTCGACCTGAGCTGGACCCCGCCGGCCGACGGAGGAACCGCCGAGGGCGTCAGCGGCTATGTGATCCACCGGGTGGCCGGCGGCGTCGAGACCACCTTCCCCTGGGTGCGGACCACCAACACGGTCGTGGAGTACGCCTGGCGGGAGTCGGAGCGGATCCCGGGTGCGACGTACTCCGTGGCCGCGGTCAACGCCGAAGGCGAGGGCCCGGCCAGTACTCCGGTCGAGGCGTCGCCGACCCGTGAGGCCATCACCGTCGCGCACACGGTGAGGCTGGACAACGGCACCACCAACACCTTCGCCGGTCAGGTGGCGTCGCAGGGTGGAACGCAGGTGGTTCCGCTGGCCGCAGACGGGCCGACGCAGCAGCAGATCGGCTCCGCCATCGCGGCATCGCCGGACGGACGCGAGATCGCTTTCGCCAAGGGCCAGCTCAGCCTTTGGCGGATGAGGGTCGATGTCCCGCACGCGCAACCTGTCATGCTCCTCGACGGCTCGACCGGGATCATCCGGATGGCCTGGTCACCGGATGGATCCCGGATCGCCTACGAGCGGCTGCAGCCGGAGAGTTACTCCTGCATAGAGATCATTGCCGCCACCGGTGGAACCCCGGTCCAGGTCGGCTGCCACATGTCCATGCCCACTTGGCTGCCTGACAGCCAGACGCTGGTCGTCAAGGACGGGTTTCAGAGCCTGCTGGAGCAAGTACAGGCGAGAGCCAACGGCGCGGTGCTGAGTAGCTACGCCGGCACCGCTGACAGCAGCCTCCCAACGGTGTCGCCGGACGGTCGCTGGATCGCGTACATCAGTGGGAAGGCGCTCGCGGTGATCCCGATCGGGGGCGGAACGCCGCTATTTGGTGAGTCCGGGACGCAGGTGCTCGCCTCGGTCGACTGGTCGCCGGATGCGACAAGACTGCTGGTGAACAGGTACGTCAGTATGGGTGGCAACGTCCTCAAGGTGCTCCCGGTCGGTGCCAACGGCCAACCCGGAACCAGCACCGCGGTCTTCACCCGGCCGTGGGACGAGACGATAGGTACTGCGGTGTGGCAAGGTCCGCGGGTGGCGATCAAGCCGACGGCGACGGTTGTCGGACCGAACCTGACCGTGCCGTTCGACACCACCGGAATGGCGACTCCGGTGACTGTCACCTGTCAGCTCGACGGAGCACCTGCCGCGCCCTGCACGTCGCCGTACCAGAAAACGGGTGTGACGACCGGGACCCACGTCCTGCGGGTGAAAGCCGATGAGGCAGGCGGCCGCGCCACCGTGGCCACCCGCACCCTGAACGTCGATGCGACCGCGCCGACGAGCGTGAAGATCACGACCCCGGCCTTCGAGGTGACAAAGGCGCCGACGGCGACTCTCGCCTACGCCGCAACCGATGCGAGCGGCATCGGCTCGTACGACGTGCGCTACCGGTACGCCTCCTACCTCACGAACTTCAGTGCGTACGTAACGGCAGCAGCAGCGACCAAGGCGACGTCGATCAGCCTGAAGGCGGCTCCGGGCTACGAGTACTGCGTGTCTGTCCGTGCCCGTGACGTCGTCGGCAATCTGTCCGGCTGGACGGCGGAGCGCTGCTTCTCCCGCCCGATGGACGACCGGGCGCTGACAGCGTCGGCCGGCTGGACGCGTGCTACGAACGGGGCCTACTACCTCGGCACCATCACCACGGCGAAGAACCAGGGTGTCAGGCTGTCCCGCACCGTCCAGGCCAAGCGGCTCTACCTGATCGCCACGAAGTGCTGGACCTGTGGAACGCTCCAGGTCTACTACGGTGGAAAGTCGGTTGGTGTCGTCGATCTGTTCGAGGGCACGACCGAGCTGCAGGCCGTCATTCCGTTGCCTGTGCCGGCGACCTTCCTCTCCGGGACAGTGCAACTGGTGGTCAGGGATGTCCTCCGCACGAACCAGATCGACGGCCTCGCTGTCCGTCGCAGCTGACCGGCAGCCGAGGTGCCGAAATCTGTCGAGATCCGACGGGCCCAACAGCCGATGGTGGCCGATACCGCCATCAGCGGCGATCATGTCGGAGGTGTCCTTGACCGCCGATCGATCGGGAGCTCATGCCAAGCCTGACTGTTGAAGAGGCGATGGCTCGCGCCGCCGCCATCACCGTTAACTCGTACGATCTCGACTTCGATCTGACCACCGGGGACAGGACGTTCGGCTCGACCAGCACGATCCGCTTCTCGGCCGTTGCCGATAGCACCTTCCTCGACGTCAAGCCGGACGAGCTCATCTCGGTCACGCTGAACGGCGCACCGGTGGACGTCGCAGGGCTGGAGGACGGGCGGCTGGAGCTGACCGGGTTGGCGGCAGCGAACGAGTTGGTCGTCGTCTCGAAGATGGCGTACTCGCACGATGGCGAGGGCATGCAGCGCACGGTCGATGCGACGGACGACCGGGTCTACGTGTACGGGTTGTCCTCGCTCGAGTCGGCGCCGCGGTACTTCGCATGCTTCGACCAGCCGGATCTCAAGGCGCCGTACCGGATGACGGTGCGGACGCCGGAGGACTGGATCGTGCTCGGGAACGGTGCCGCGACCCAGACAGCGCCCAGGCAATGGGAGATCGCGGAGACCAAGCCGTTGTCGACGTACTTCGTCACGCTGGTTGCCGGCCCGTATCACCTGATCCGGGGTGAGCACGACGGGATCCCGCTCGGGCTGGCCTGTCGGCAGTCGCTCAAGGAGCACCTGGACCGCGACGCCGAGGATCTGTTCAAGGTCACCGGGCAATCGTTCGACGAGTACCACCGGCTCTTCGGCTACCGCTATCCGTTCGGGGAGTATCACCAGGTCTTCGTGCCCGACTTCAACCTCGGCGCGATGGAGAACCCGGGCTGTGTCACGTTCACCGACAGCCTGGTGTTCCGGTCGGCGGTCACCGAGGCCGAGCGCAGCACCAGGGCGCGGGTCGTGGT
>JAWWOY010001144.1:0-2583 GCA_033851195.1 Kribbellaceae bacterium
CCGGCAAGGCATACGCCCTGCCGATGGTGACCGTCGGCATCTGGAACACACACAACACCATGGACGAGGAGTACCTGTTCTGGGACAACCAGAGCTTCTACGCCCAGATCGGCCTCGGCTGACGGCCACAACTGACCCAGCGTCCCGGACCGCGGGACAGATCGCCTCAGCGGGCGGGCTGGAAGACCCCGCAGCAGGGCGCGGCCACTCCGTCCTGCTGGGCGCCTCCCCGCTCGTCCAGCGGGTGAGCGGACGCTACTTCGAGGGCTGCAACGAGGCCGTCGTCGTCACCGAGCAGGGCGACGGCTCGAGCGGTGTGGCCCCCTACGCCCTCGACCGAACAACGCAGACAGCCTCTGGGACGAAACGGCCCAGCTCCTTCAGCGCTGACCACGCAAGCGGGCACGACCGTGGTCGCGGCGGTGGCGGCTATGCCCTGGGCATCTTCGGTCTGTCGCGAGCGCGGCCGTGCCCGCCGCCAACATCAATGAGCTACCGGCATCGGCGCCGGTGCCCGCCGCGGCTAGTGAGCCGCGTAAGACAACCAGGAGAAGAAGATGCATACCTATTCATCCGGCGGGACTGTCGCCGGCACGTCAGTGGCTGACGGTCTGGCGCCCCGGGATCTGGGGTCGCTGCGTCAGTTGTGGCGGTTCCGTGACTATGGGCGGGCCGAGTTGCGGTCGCTGCTGATCGGGGTGGTGATGCGTGCGTGTGAGCTGGCCGCGGACCTGGCCGCGCCGTGGCCGCTGGCGCTGGTGATCGACAACTTGCTGAAGGGCCGGTCGGGGAACGACCCGCTGCACCTGGTGGCCAAGTGGTTTGGTGGGTCGGTGGTGGCGATGCTTGTCGTTGCCGCGGTCGCCGGACTGCTGATCACTGTCGCGTCGGGGTTGTTTGATTATCTCGGCGATAAGTTCATGAACGGTGCGGGGCAGCGGATCACGTCACGGATCCGTTCCGATGTGTTCGCTCATCTGGGGCGGCTGCCGATGGATTATCACGATCGTCAGGCTGTCGGTGAGTTGACCAGCCGGGTGGTGACTGACACCGAGCGGATCGATTACAGCCTGGTTGATCT
Organism: Kribbellaceae bacterium; assembly: GCA_033851195.1. Lineage (GTDB taxonomy): Bacteria > Actinomycetota > Actinomycetes > Propionibacteriales > Kribbellaceae > Kribbella. The sequence goes on from JAWWOY010001144.1 coordinate 1,082, forward strand.
GTTCTCCACGCTGGTGCCTGGTGTGCTGGCGTTGGTGGGTACTGCCGCGGTGTTGATCTCGGTGGATTGGCGGCTCGGGCTGATCACGCTCTGCGCGGCCCCGCTGGTGTTCCTCACCGCGGTCCGCTACGCCCGGCTGACCCGGCGGAACTCGCGGCGGCTGCGGGGGGCGGAGGGCTCGCTGACCGGGTTCGTCACCGAGTCGCTGCAGGGCATCCGCACCGTCCACGCGTTCGGCGGCCAGAACCTGCAGGACCGCCGCTTCGCTGCCACCAACAACAAGGTGTTGCGGGTTGGGCTGCGCGGGGTGGATCTGAGTGCCCGGTTCACCCCGGTGTTGGAGTCGGTCTCCGCGGTCGGTACGGCGGTGTTGTTGTTCGTTGGTGGTTACGGTGTGTTGCATGGCTGGTGGTCGGTCGGGTTGTTGGTGGTGGTGACCAGCTATCTGAACAACATGCTTAAGCCGATGAAGACGCTGGCCAAGTTGCTGCCCAGCTTCACCCAGGGTGCTGCGTCGGCCGAGCGGATCGCCGCCATCCTCGACCAGCAGGCAAGAGGCGGAGACGCCGACGAGATCGACCAGCCTGGTGGGCAGGTCGGTTCTGCCGGGGGGCTGCCCGGGCGGGTCAGCGGGGAGTTCGAGTTGCGGGGTGTCGGTCTGGATTATGGCCGGGGCCCGGTGTTGAACGGGCTGGATCTGGTCGTCCGCGCCGGGGAACGGGTCGCGCTGCTGGGTGGCAACGGCGCCGGCAAGTCCAGCACGTTGTCGCTGATCGGCGGGCTGTACCGACCCACCCGTGGCCGGGTACTGCTCGATGGGTTGTCGGTGCCCGATGTGCCGGGGGATTGGCTGCACCGGCAGGTGGCGATGGTGTTGCAGGACACCTTCTTGTTCTCCGGCACGCTGGCCGACAACCTGCGCTACGGCCGCCCCGAGGCCTCCGACGCCGAGGTCGCGGCAGTGGCCGACGCCGCACTGGTCACCGAGTTCGCCGACCGGCTGCCCGACGGGCTGAACACCACCATCGCCGCCGGCGGGATCGGGCTGTCCGGTGGTCAGCGCCAACGCGTCGGCATTGCCCGCGCGCTGCTGGTCGATGCCCCGGTGGTGTTGCTGGACGAGCCGACCGCCGGGCTGGACGTGACCGCGGAGGAGCTGGTGGTGCAGGCACTCACCAGGCTGGTCGAGGGGCGCACCGTGATCATGACCACCCACCAGCCGGCGTTGACCCGTCTGGCCACCCGCACCGTGTATCTGCGTGCCGGCGGCGTCTTCGACGACGTACCGGCGCGGTCACCGCACGAGACGTCGCGCCCCACGCTGAGGCGGGCCGAGGCGCGTCTGACCGCGGAGGTGCTGTGATGAGAACCAGCACGGATCGGTCGTCTCGACCGGATGCTCCGGCCGAGAACGACCCAGTAATCAACGCCCCGGTAATCAACGCCCCAGTGATCATGGTCGTCCGGTACGGCGAGCGCTCCCAGCGGGGGCGGGTCGTGGC
>JAWWOY010000248.1:0-2819 GCA_033851195.1 Kribbellaceae bacterium
TTTTCTGGCATGCTCTTGTCCCCTTAACCTTTCAGCGCCGGGTAAGCCATCAGACCCAAGGACATCCCTCCAATCCCTCCCGGCTGAACCGGGGATATAACGAAGCGCCTCGCGGCGCACTCCGCTCTTGCCGCTGTCAGCGCGGTCATGCCGATGTGCGGTCGTGCTGTCCGTCATCTCAGATGCTTCCTGAGCGGATCATCGACGTGCTCCCCAGAGTCTTGCCACCTTCTCGGTCTGGTTCTGCAAGTCGAGTGTGTCTACCTGGATGCGATGGTCGGCGTCCGGGGGGTTCGCCGCGTCCGCCTCGTGGAGCATTCGGAACTCATCGTCAGTCAGCCAGACCTTGCGGGAAGCTGCACGCCGCATCGCCTCTGGCAAGCCCACTGTCATGTGCACGATCAGCCCCCCGGGAAGCTCCCGTCTGTACAAGTCGCAGGTCTCTGGTGTGAGCACGTCAGCGACGACGACTTCAATGCCCATAGCCAGGAAATTGCGAGCCAGGCTGCAGGCGTTTGTCACACCGAGCCTTTGCTGTTCCCAACCTTCCTTCCCCTCCCACGGAGCGGCAGTGCCGGTGACGACGAGCTGGCGCACGTCATCCACATCGATGAATGCACACCTTGGACGACCTTCCACCAGGGCACGCGCTGTCACACTCTTTCCTACCGCGGGCCCACCCGCGAGGATCAATGGTGGAAGAGTCATCGCTTCTCCGGAGGCTGTCTGAGGGACCAACGGTATCGAGACACGTTGACTCATCGGCCGCTGTTCGCGCTCATGCCGATCACGGGCGATGGCTATGGGCCGTGCCTCAAAGCCCCATTGGTAGACCGTGAAGTCGTCGGCGACGGCGACCGGGTTATCCGTTGAGTCGAGAACAGCGTCTTCACTGCAGACCCACTGATCCCACGTCTCCACAAGGCATTTTGCCGCGGTGCTGTCACCGGTTTCGCCGTGGGCCATGATCTGGTTCTCGTAACCAAGGATCATCCAGGACCAGACCGTGCGTTCACCGACCTCGGTCGAGCGCAGGACCTGCAGTCGCGCTTTCGCTGTTCAGTGCACTGGCCGGGTGTGCATTAGCGTCGGGAGACCCCGCAGGAGGAGCCGCCATGAACCAAGCACCTGAGCGTTTCACGATCGTTCCTGACGACTATCACGTGCCCTACGCCGGCACGGCCGAGGACGGCCGCAGGTTCTTCCTCAGCGACGAACTGTTCGCCCCCGGATCGGGCTATGTCGGGCTGTTCTTGTGGAAGGCCGACGGGACGTTCGACCAGGTGAGAGTCGACAAGGTTCGTCGCTCCGAGGGCGTACCCCCGGGCCAGGCGGCGTCGCCCGGTGCGGACGACCTCATCGCCTCCCGGCTGGCCGACGTCGGCAGGTACGTCTTGGAGCCGATCGAGGTCGAGCCGTTCGCCGTTAAGGTCGACGGTGTGACCTTTGGCTGGGTGGGCAGTGAGTTCGACGGCATCTACTCGATCAACATCGAACCAGGCGACTTCATCGCGTATTACGAACCCTGGGATGGGCTCGAGTACGACACGTAGCACGCCGTTTCACCACGGCTTCGCCGACGTGGGACACACGCGCATAGCCGCGATCCGCGCGCTCATGCCTCAGGTCGGTCACTTTGCGCTCTTGCCATCAGACGTTGAAGCGGAACTCCACGGCGTAACGCTCAACCGCTCGCTGAAACGTCCGCACAGCCTCTACAGGCTCGGATTGCATGCAACGAGATGAGGATGTTGCGGCGATTACCCGGTCCCGGGTGACTAGTCTTCGTCTGTGGCTACTCCGTGGACCCTGACCTTCGACTGCGCAGACCCGTCCCGGATGGCCTCCTTCTGGAAGGTCGCTCTGGGGTACGTCGAAGCTCCACCACCGGAGGGATTCGACACGTGGGAGCAGTGGCTGACGCATTTCGAGGTGCCGGAGGAGGAGTGGGACGACGGTGCCGCGCTGACCGACCCGGACGGCGTCGGTCCGAGAATCTCCTTCCTCAAGGTTCCCGAGGCCAAGGTCGCAAAGAACCGGCTGCACATCGACGTCCAGGTCGCCGGCGGACGCCACCAGCCATGGGATCTCCGTGAGCGACGGATCCGAGACACGGTAGAGCGGCTCGTCGCTGCGGGCGGCAGCGTCCTCACAGAGCAGGAGTTCGAGGGACAGCTTGACCACGTCGTGATGGCCGACCCTGAGGGGAACGAGTTCTGCGTTGTCTAAGCCCTCAGTTGCTCGCGAGTTGCGCCAAGCAGTCGTGGGACGGTCGTCGGCGGCCGCAAAGCTTCCCTTCTGGCGAATGCACCAGACGCGCCCCAACACGTCCGGCTTCTCGCATCGTGCAGAGGCCGTGTACTGCTCGGCGTCCGAAGGCCCTGCCACCTGAACAACATCCTCATCTGCCGCGATCCGCGCGGTCGTGCCGAATTGAGGTTGTTTCCCGAACCGCAGAGCCGGGCTCGGGGCCGGCTCGTTACTCGTGCTCAGAATCTTCACCGGTCGGGTCTTACCGATCCCCCGAAAGTTGCACGCGCGCTAACCTTTGGCCTCCTCGTTCGTGGTTTGGCCTGCAGGAAGCCATTGCCGTCGACAAGCGCCTGACTCTCGATCTGCTGCCACCTGGTGGCACTGGTGGCAGGGTGCTGTCCCATGATTGACGACGCCGCGAAGGCCAACTTGTACAACTACCTGAGGCACGAGCGCGAGGCGGTGCTTGCCAAGCTCGACGGTCTTTCCGAGTACGACGTCCGTCGCCCGCTGACCGTCACCGGGACCAACCTTCTCGGCCTGATCAAGCACCTGTCGTTCTGGGA
>JAWWOY010000276.1:0-6588 GCA_033851195.1 Kribbellaceae bacterium
TTGTAGCCGGACAGCACCCGGTTCAGCGGCTCCACCTTGCGGAGGGCGCAGCACTTGTCGGGGTCGCTGGCGAAGAGGTCCTTGCCGTACGTCGCGTCCTGCTCGGCGACGGTCTGCTTCGGAGTGGCGTTGATCAGGTTGATGTCCAGCGTCGCCGCCACCGCGTCACGGGTGCCGATGGTCTCGGCAAAGTGGTAGCCGGTGTCGAGGAAGAGCACGTCCACACCCGGTGCCGCCTCGGCTGCCAGGTGGGGGAGTGCCCCGTCTGCCATCGAGGCGGTGACCACCAGTTCGTCGCCGAAGGTCTCCCGCGCCCACGCCAGCACTTCCTGCGCCGAGGCGTCGGCTAGTCGCTCGTTCGCCTCCTCGGCGAGGGCCTTCAAGTCGGTCATTCGACGCTCACCCGCAGTCCGATCATCTTCAGCTGGAACACCCGTGCGCAGGCCCGGCATTCCCAGGCGCCGTGACCCTCCTCGGCAGGACGCAGATCCTCGTCCCCGCAGTACGGGCAATAGAAAGGCGCAGCACGCTCGGTCACTGAAGTGCTCCTTCCTCGGCACGGACGACCCACTGGGCGAAGCGTTCGCCCTCGGACCGCTCTTTCAGGTAGTTCTTGGTGACGCGTTCGACGTAGTCGGCCAGTCCGGCCGCGGTCACCTTGTGGCCGCGCAGCTTGCGGCCGAAGCCCGCGTCCAGGCCGAGCCCGCCACCGAGATGGACCTGGAAGCCCTCCACCTGGTTGCCATCGGCATCCATCACCAGCTGGCCCTTGAGGCCGATGTCGGCGATCTGGATCCGGGCGCAGGAGTTCGGGCAACCGTTCACGTTGACGGTGATCGGTACGTCCAGCTCGGGGACGCGCTCCTCCAGCTCCTCGATCAGCTGGGCCGCCCGGCCCTTGGTCTCGACGATGGCCAGCTTGCAGAACTCGATCCCGGTGCAGGCCATCACATTCCGCCGCCATGGCGACGGGTTGGCGCGGAAGCCGAGCGCGGCCAGGTCGGCCACCAGCGAGTCGACCTGCGCCTCCTCGACGTCCAGGATGAGCAGCTTCTGCTGCGCCGTGGTCCTGATCCGGTCCGATCCGTGCGCCGCGACGACGTCGGCCACCTTGGCCAGCGCGCCGCCGGAGACCCGGCCGACGACCGGCGCGACGCCGACGAAGTACTTGCCGTCCTTCTGCTTGTGCACACCGATGTGGTCACCCTGTACGGCGGGGACAGCCGGCGCGGGCCCGTCGATGAGCTTGCGCTTCAGGTACTCGGTCTCGAGCACCTCGCGGAACTTCTCCACGCCCCAGTCGGCGACCAGGAACTTCAGCCGCGCGCGAGTCCGGAGCCGGCGATAGCCGTAGTCGCGGAAGACGCTGACCACGCCCCACCAGGCCAGGTGCACCTCTTCCAGCGGGATCCAGGCGCCGAGGCGCTGGGCCAGCATCGGGTTGGTGGACAGCCCACCGCCGACCCAGAGGTCGAACCCCGGGCCGTGCTCGGGGTGGACCACTCCGACGAACGAGATGTCGTTGCACTCCGGCACCACGTCGTGCGACGGGTGGCCGGTCAGCGCCGTCTTGAACTTGCGGGGCAGGTTCGAGAACTCGTCGCTGCCGACGATGTACCGCTCGGTGATCTCGTGGATCGCCGGGGTCGGGTCGATGATCTCGTCCGCGGCGATACCGGCCACCGGGCTGGCGATCAGCACCCGCGGCACGTCGCCGCAGGCCTCGGTGGTGTGGAGCCCGACGGCCTCCAGCTTCTGCCAGATCGCCGGCATGTCCTCGATCCGGATCCAGTGCAGCTGGATGTTCTGCCGGTCGGTGATGTCGGCGGTGTCACGGGCGTAGGTGCTGGAGATATCGGCGACCACGCGCAACTGCTCGGTGGTCAGCTGGCCGCCGTCGATCCGGATCCGGAGCATGAAGAACTTGTCGTCCAGCTCCTCCGGCTCCAGGGTCGCGGTCTTGCCGCCGTCGATGCCGGGCTTGCGCTGGGTGTACAGACCCCACCAGCGGAACCGGCCGCGCAGGTCGGCCGGGTCGATCGAGTCGAAGCCGCGGTGAGCGTAGATGTTCTCGATCCGGGCTCGTACGTTCAGCCCGTCGTCGTTCTTCTTGTTCTCCTCGTTCTTGTTCAGCGGCTCGCGATAGCCGAGCGCCCACTGACCTTCGCCCTTGCCCTTGCGGGGGCGGGGAGCTTTGCGGGGAGCAGAGGTGACGCCAGTCATCTGGAACGTGTCCTTGTCTGCGTGAGACAGGTGCGTCCGCGTGGCGAGCTCGAAGCGTCGTCGATTCGATGCTGTCTGCGCGGTGCGCACCCAGCGGTGATCAGGTGATCATGGGGCCGTCATCGGGCCGCGGCGGGGTGGCTGTCAGAGCGTCGAGGGACAACAGATGGCGCTGCGCATACGACCGAGGTCGAGGTGAATCCGACCTACGAGATGTGTCGAGCGGGCAGCGAGCATGGTGTTAAGCGTCGGCGCCAAAGCCTGACAAATCAACTCCCATTCCTACATGGTGAGACGCAATCTCATCATCCGACTAAGTCAATCAGCCTGCTGGCCTTTCAGTTTCGGCCCGAATTGATCCGCAAGAGTTCTTGTGCAAGAAGTCTTGCGGAAGCTAGGGTCGGCGTCATGTCACCCGCGAACCGGCGCTCCGCAGACCCGTCCGTGATCTCCGCCATCCATCATCCGCTCCGTCGCCGGCTGATCGATCTGCTCGGCGTCGGCGGCCCCGCGACCGCCACCAAACTTTCCGAAGCGACCGGCGAACTGGTCGGCAACGTCAGCCACCACCTGAAGGTTCTCGCTGCAGCCGGCGTGATCGAGGAAGCGCCCGAGCTGGCCAAGAACCGCCGTGAGCGCTGGTGGCGCAGCGCCAAGGCGTCGTACTCGTGGTCCGTCGCGGACGCGGCTGGCGAGCCGGCAGCCGAGCTGGTCGCAGCAACAGCCGAGGAGGCGAATCTGGACCACCACGCGGGCAAAGTCCGGCAGTGGTTCGACCAGCGACTCGCTTACGACGAGCCTTGGATCCGGGCCGCCTTCTCGACCGAGAGTTGGATCACATTGACACCGGAGCGGCTCGAAGAGCTCGGCAACCGGATCGGTGAGCTGATCCAGGAGTACGTCGAGACTCCGAGCGAAAGCCCCGGCGCCGAACCGGTCTACGTGTTCGCCCACGGCGTCCCAGCCAAGCCGTGAGCACCGTCGAGGTCGACTTCCCGCCACTACGGAAGGACCGCCGCGTACAGGCGTGGATCGTCTCCGCCGCCATCTCGCAGGTCGGCGACGTCGCCTGGTACGTCGGCCTGGCCTGGAGCGCGGCGCAAGTGACGACACCCGCCGGTGCGGGTCTCGTGATGGGTGTGGGGGCACTGCCTCGTGCGTTGGTGCTGCTCTTCGGCGGCGCCCTGGCGGACCGGCTCGACGCGCGCCGGACGATGGTCGCGGCGAACCTCGGGCGCATCGTCGTACTGGCGATGGCGGCGGTGGCGGCGATCGCGCAAGGCGTGTCATTGTCACTGCTGCTCACGGTGGCCGTGCTGTTCGGGTTGGTGGACGCGCTCTACACCCCGGCGGCCGGGACGATGCCGCGTCGGATGGTTCACAGCGAGGACCTGGTGAAGCTGGCGGCGGCCACGCAGCTGGCCAACCGTCTGGCGGTGTTCGCGGGCGCGCCGCTCGGCGGTCTGCTTGTGGCCCACGGGGGACTGGCCTCGGTGATGATCGTGGACGCCGTCTCCTTCGCGGTAATCGCCCTCGCGCTGGCCTTCGTGATCAGGCCGCGGCTGCCACGATTCGCCTCCACTGGTACGTCGATCAGGGCCGACCTGCGGGACGGGTTCGGCTACCTGCGCCGGGAGCTACCGGCACGGACGCTGGTGATCGCCTTCTTCGGCCTGAACCTGTGTGTGGGACCGGTGCTGGCGGTCGGGCTGGTCCAGCGAACTCAGGGCGAGGGTTGGGGCGCGGGCTCACTGGGTCTGTTCCAGGCCTGCTCAGGCATCGCCGCGGCCGCCGGTGCGCTGCTCGCGATCCGGTGGAAGCCGGTGAATCTTGCGCGGACCGGATTGCTGGTGCTCCTTTTCCAGGCGGCCGCCTGTGCGGCACTAGGCAGCGCCCCGCGGATCGGCGTGTTCGCCGCTATGGCTGTGGTCGGGTTCACTGCGGGCCTGGCCTCGGCGCAATTGTCCGGCGCCTTCCAGCAGACGATCGATCCGGCGTACCTAGGTCGGACCGGCAGCATCGTGAGCCTGTCCGACGAGGCGCTGATGCCGGTGGCGATGACCGGTTTCGGTGCCCTGATCAGCCTGGTCGGGGTGGGTCCGTCCTGCCTCGTTGTGGGTGGCGCTTTCGCCGTCCTGATGGTGTGGTCGGCCGCCCGGCTGAGGAGTCCGGCGCCCGGTTCCGACCGTCCTGGCAGGGCGATCTGTGCTGAGTGAATCGTCCTGCGAGGTCTAGGAACCAGGTCGGCAGCTGCCTAAACTGCTGTCTGTCAGAGAGGCGGCGATGCTGATGATGCCTGACTCCGTAGCGCTCGGTGTCCCTGGTGTGCAGATCGCCCCGGGCGACCATATCTGCGCCTTCTATCCCAGTCTGGCGGACCGGGACGAGATCCTCGTGCCGTACCTCAAGGAGGGCCTGAACGCCGGCGACAAGTGCGTCTGCGTCGTGGACGCCACTTCTCCCGAGGCTGTGCTGGCCGCGCTCGGAGCCGACGTCGATCTTGGCCAGTACCTCGGTCGGCATCAGCTCGAGGTGCAGCGATCCGACGAGACCTACCTGCAGGGCGGATCGTTCTCCACCGACGCGATGCTGGAGTTCTGGAACCGGTCGGTCGGCGGTGCGGTGGCCGGTGGCTTCGCCTTCGCTCGCGCGGTGGGGGAGATGACGTGGGCGCTGCGGCAGATGCCCGGGGTGGAGGAGCTGGTTGGGTACGAATCGCGGCTGAACCGCTTCCTGCCGCGTTACCCGCAGGTCATCCTCTGCCTCTACGAGCTCGACCAGTTCAGCGGCGAGGTGCTGGTCGACGTACTGAAGACGCATCCGAAGGTCCTGCTCGGGGGCATGGTGCTCGACAACCCGTACTACCTCGAGCCCGACGAGTTCCTGGCAACACGAGCATGAGTACGCGGGCTGTGGACTTCCCTCCCATAGCCGGACCCGATGCGGAGCTCCGCGACCAGCTGTCCAATCTGCAGGGCCTGCTGATGCTCTCGATGCTGATGACCGAGAGCGGCGACGAGGACAAGATCGTGCAGCTCGCAGGCTCGTCGGTGCCGTCGTTCGGCTGCTGCCGCCTTGTCGGCGTGTACTTCGCCGAGCGCGGTTGGATCGCGACCACGCAGTCGATCGCGGCGCCGACTGTGCGGGCCGACCTGGAGACCCAGCTCGGCGCCCTGGGCCGGAGCGGTGGCACCGTCTCGATCCCCGGCGAAGGCTGGGCGTGGGCGTTGCCGATGCGCGGCGTCGCCGGACACGTCGGCTTCTTCGTGACGGCGGCGGCGAACGAACCGTCCATCCACGCCCAGTTCCTCTGCCGGGTGCTCGCGCAGCAGACCGGGGTGGCGCTGGCGAATGCCCGTCTGCATGCGAAGGAGCGCGCGACCGCCGAGGAACTCCGCGGTGCGAACACGGCGCTCGCCGAGACCGTCCGGGCGCTGGAGCAGACGACCCAGATCCACGATCGGTTCACCCGGGTTGCGGTGGCCGGCGAAGGGCAGGAAGGCATCGCCCGGGCGGTCCACGAGCTGACCGGTTTCCCGGTCGCGGTCGAGGACCGGTACGGGAACCTGCGGGCCTGGGCCGGTCCGAACCGCCCGGACCCGTATCCGAAGGATCCCCGGGCCCGCCGTGAGCAGATGCTGAGACGCGCGCTCCGCGAGCGCGGCCCGGTCCGCGAGGGCGGTCGGCTGGTGGCGATCGCCAGCCCGGGTGCCGACGTACTCGGTGTGCTGGCGCTGGTGGACCCTGCGGGTGCGGCGGGAGATCAGGAGCAGATCGCGATCGAGCACGGTGCGACGGTCCTGGCGATGGAGTTGGCCAGGCTGCGGAGTCTGGCCGAGGCGGAGTTGCGGGTACGACGGGACCTGGTGGAGGAATTGCTCGCCGGGACGGACGAGGAGAGCGCCCTCGGCCGGGCCCAGGCTCTCGGCTATGACTTGGAGCGCCGGCACCGGGTAGTGGTGGTGGAGGGGCGTGGTCGTACTCAGCACGAGGACACGTTCTTCCACGCTGTCCGGCGTGCCGCCCGCGATGTGCATGTCGGCTCGCTGCTGGTCGCCCGCGGCGGAGCTGTCGTGGTGCTCTCGGACGCGGACGTTTCCTGGGACCGGTTCCGGTCGGCGGTGCTGACCGAGCTGGGTGGCGGTCGCTGCCGGGTGGGTGTGGGCGGTTGGTGTGAACAGCCGCGAGACTTCCCCCGCTCGTATCGCGAGGCTCAGCTCGCCTTGAAGATGCAGCGAAGCGCGAGGGGAGCCGATCGAGCGACCTGCTATGAGGACCTCGGTGTGTTCCGGATCCTCTGCGAGGTCGAGGATCCCGCCAGCATCGAACGCTTTGTCAGCCAGTGGCTCGGCCCGCTGTTGCAGT
>JAWWOY010000418.1:0-6793 GCA_033851195.1 Kribbellaceae bacterium
GTCGCCACCGCGGTCGCGAACGCGCAGAGCCGGGCCGAGCTCATCACCTCCCGTGCGCGGATCGTCGCCGCCTCGGATGAGGCCCGCCGGCGGATCGAGCGGGACCTGCACGACGGTGCACAGCAAGGCCTGCTCGCGCTGGCGCTCAGGCTGCGTTTTGCGGCGGCACCCCACGAGAGCGACGAGATCGCCGCCGAGATCACGGACGTGGCCGAGGGACTTGTGGACGTGATCGATGAGCTGCGGGAGATCTGCCGTGGCATACATCCAGAGATCCTGTCGAGGGCGGGGCTGCGGCCGGCGTTGCGCGCGCTCGCGCGGCGCTCGGCCGTGCCGGTGGACCTGGACGTCCGGATCGATGGCCGACTTCCCGAGCCAGTTGAGGTGGGCGCCTACTACGTCGTCTCGGAGATGCTCACCAACGCGGCCAAGCACGCGCGCGCCTCGGTCGTCGAGGTCGACGCGGAAACCTCCGACGGCACGCTCCGGGTGTGCGTGCGTGACGACGGTGTCGGCGGCGCCGACCCGCTCCGGGGCTCAGGGCTGGTCGGCCTGAAGGACCGTACCGAGGCACTAGGCGGCAAATTATCCATCCACAGCCCGGCAGGCGGCGGCACGACGGTGTGCTGCGAGCTCCCGGTCCCGGGCGGCGCCGGGCAGCAGGAAACGGGCCCTGGCGAGTAGCGATAGTGCGGCTGCAACGTCGTCAACTTGCGTGATGTGGAGTGCGGGCGAGAGGTGCGACTCTCAAATCGCCCGCTTGCCCGGACCGAAAGGCACCCGTATGACTGAGCTACGAGCGACTGACCACGCCGGCGACACCCCAGAGCACGTGACCCAATCCACCGCTGAAGCCGCGATGCTGGGTGGAACGCCGACGCAGGCCGCCGCCGGACGAGGACCGGCCTCCTCGGCCGAGTTCAGCCAGAAGGACTATCACCATCCGGCAGCCGGATGGGGAGCAGCGGTCAGCGTCACCAAGATCCTGGCCCGAACACACGAGGTGGTAGCCGGTCCGCGCGCCTTGCTGACGATGAATCATGAACGCACCGGATTCGACTGCCCGGGTTGCGCCTGGCCCGATGCCACCAACGGTCTTCACCTCGACATCTGCGAGAACGGCATCAAGCACGTTACGTGGGAGATGACAGCGAAGCGGGTGGACCGGCGATTCTTTGCTGCTCACACCGTGACTGAGCTGTCCGGCTGGGACGACTTCTCCCTCGAGGATCAGGGACGGCTCACCGAGCCGATGCGCTACGACGCCGAATCCGACAAATACGTCCCGATCTCCTGGGCGGCAGCCTTCGAGCTCGTCGGCGAGACTTTGAAGAGCCTCAGCAGTCCTGATCAAGCTGCCTTCTACACGTCCGGCCGGCTAGGTAACGAGCCGACGTTCCTCTATCAACTCTGGGCCCGTGAGTTCGGCACCAATAACCTGCCGGACTGTTCCAACATGTGTCACGAGGCCAGCGGCCGAGCAATGACGGCGGCCATCGGCACCGGCAAGGGAACAGTAGACCTGAACGACTGGGAACACGCCGACGCGATCTTCGTCATCGGCGTCAACGCGGCATCCAACGCACCCCGCATGCTGACCTCGCTCGCCGAGGCGTACCGGCGCGGCGCGCAGATCGTGCACATCAACCCGCTGGTCGAGTCAGCCTCACGCAACACCATCGTGCCGCACGAGATGATGGCGATGGCAACCTTCCGCAAGACCGGCACGGGAACGATGAACGTGCAGCCACGCATCGGCGGCGACATGGCGCTCCTGCGCGGTGTGGCCAAGGCAACCTTCGAGGCCGCCCGGACCGATGCCAAGGCCATCGACCGGGAGTTCATCGAGCGGTACACCCACGGCTTCGAGGCATACGAACGGCTGTGCGCTGACACCGCCTGGTCCGAACTCGAGCGGCTATCGGGTGTCGGGGAGACCGTGATGCGCCAACTGGCGGATATCTACGCCCGATCGGACCGCACGATCGTCAGCTGGTGCCTGGGCATCACGCAACAAGAACACGGCGTCGACACGGTGCGTGAGATCGCCAACCTGCTCCTGATGCGAGGCAACATCGGTCGCGAGGGTGCGGGTTTCTGCCCGATCCGCGGGCACAGCAACGTTCAGGGCAACCGGACGTGCGGGATAGATCATCGTCCGACGGCCGCGTTCCTCGATCGTCTGGCCGAGGCTTGCAGCATCGACCCACCGCGGGAGCACGGCCTCGATACCGTCGGCACGATCGAGGCGATGCAGCGCGGGGACGTCAAGGTGTTCATCGGAATGGGCGGCAACTTCGTCCTGGCCGCACCTGACACCGGCTTCACGTACGACGCCATGCGCAACGGCGAGTTGACGGTACAGGTCAGTACGAAGCTCAATCGGAGTCACCTTGTCCACGGCAAGAATGCCTTGATCCTGCCGTGTCTCGGCCGCACCGAGAAGGATCACCAGCGGTCAGGAGTACAGGGGACCAGCGTCGAGGATTCGATGAGCATGGTGCACCTGTCACGAGGCATGAAGCGGCCTGCCTCGCCCCAACTGATGTCGGAACCTGCGATCATCGCCGGGATGGCGGCGGCCAGCCTGCCGACGAGCTCTACGCCGTGGCAGGACTATGTCGATGACTACGACAACATCCGCGACAAGATGGCCCAGGTCCTGCCCGGCTTCGAGGACTTCAACCGGCGGGTGCGGACCAGATTCGGATTCCGGATCCGTCAGCCGGCCCGCGAGCTTGTCTTCCTGACCGAATCAGGTCGGGCCGAGTTCTCCGACGCCGCGCTCAACGATGACGTACTGCCAAGCGGCTATCTGATGCTCGCCACGATGCGGTCGCACGATCAGTGGAACACCACCATCTACTCGAACGACGATCGCTACCGCGGCGTGAAGAACCTGCGCACGCTCGTACTCATGAACGAGCGCGATATGACCGAACGTGGCCTGGCCAACTTCGATTTCGTGGACATCACGAGCTTCGCGAAGGACGGTACGACCCGTCACGTCTACCGCTATCGGGCCATCGCGTACGACATCCCTGCAGGCAATGCCGCCGGATACATGCCGGAATTGAACGTGTTGTGTCCGATCGGCGACTACAGCCGGCAGAGTGACCAGCCATTGATGAAACACCTGAAGGTCCAGATCGTCGCGAGCCCGGGCATCGAGCAGGACAAGGCGAATGGACAGGTGAATCACTGACGTGCCAGCGGTTCGGAGAGAACCCCCGCAACCTCCGAGTATTCGCGCCGAACAATCACACGCTGGGAGCAGCGCCATGAACCGACCTCAACCTCCACCGCGTTCACGCCGTACCGGTCCACGCCCGCCGGTCGATCGCGGGAAACCGGGCTGTAGCTACCGCAACGGCGGAGCCGGCGCTGAGCACAGTGGCCTCAGCCGGCCAGACCAGGTGATCGACATCGTTGATGCGCTTGACCTCTTGGACAGGTGTGTCCGCGACCGCGGAGAGGGCTACCGGTCGCTAAGCCGAGGCGACGCGTTCCCGACGGCAACCGACAGCATTGTCGCCCTTGCGTTGAGCAAGGCTGGTGCGCCGCTCACAGCGCTCAGCCCGCTTGCGCATACCCCCATCGCTGCGCTGTACGCCTCGGGACGGCCGCCCCTCCCCCTGACGTTGGGCGCTGTCGTGGTGTTTCGCGCCGCGGAGTCGGTGGATCGGCGTGGGCAGACGTGGGCGATGTCCTACCAGGCTGCGCTGCGGGCAGCATCGAGATTCGTCGAGTTGATTCCTGACAAGGTTGTGAGCTGCGCGGCTGAGGCGGACGCCGCGTCCCGTCGCGGCGCATGAGCAGCGCGTAATGGTCCTGCGATGGATCGGCTTCGTTGCCGGCATCGCCGTGCTGGCCAGCACCATCGGCAGCGTCGTAGGCACCCTGGTTGTGACGCGTGGTATTCGTTCGCATATCGCACGCGCTTGCGCGAGTGGTGTCGACGCAGTTTTTGCGTCGATCACCAAACTTACTCGGAGCTACGTGGGACGAGATCGGATCCTCGCCTGGCAGGCGCCGGCCACATTGCTGCTGCGACTGGGTGTGTGGATCGGACTGCTGGTGTTCGGCTACGGGCTCGTACTCCTGCCGCTGGTGCCTGGGCATGCTTACGGTTCATTCAGCGAAGCCGGCTCATCCTTGTTCACTCTCGGGTACTCGGGTCCCACCAATACAGCGAGCAGCGTCGTCGACTACATCGCCGCCTGCACAGGCTTGGTGGTGGTGGGCCTGCAAGTCGGCTACCTGCCCACGCTGTACAACGCGTTCAATCGGCGGGAGACCGAGGTGACGCTGCTGGTCTCGCGGGCCGGGGTGCCTGCCTGGGGGCCGGAGATTCTGGCCCGGACGCGGTGGGGAATCTACGACGGCGACACCCGCCCCGTGCTCAACGAGTTGTTCGACCGATGGGAGCGTTGGTCTGCTGAGGTTGCCGAGTCGCACACCACCTACCTCACCCTGGTGCGAATGCGATCGCCGCGACCGCTGTCGCACTGGCTCACGTCCGTTGTCGCGGTCATGGATGCCGCTGCGCTGCACCTTTCGGTCGCGCCCGACCGGGAGCCGAAAGTCGCCGCCCGGCTCTGCCTTCGGATGGGATTCAGCGCGCTCCGGCAGATCGCGGAAGCGATGCGGCTCCCGGTCGACGAGGACCCCGAC
This sequence comes from Kribbellaceae bacterium, assembly GCA_033851195.1. Classification (GTDB taxonomy): domain Bacteria; phylum Actinomycetota; class Actinomycetes; order Propionibacteriales; family Kribbellaceae; genus Kribbella. The sequence goes on from JAWWOY010000418.1 coordinate 4,675, forward strand.
CCCGACCAGCCGAGTTCGGTGACGTATGAGGAATTCTCGGCGGCCGTGGAGCTGTTGCGGTCCGTGAACTACCCCGTCGACGTGTCCACCGAGGACGCGTGGCCCCACTTCAGGGGATGGCGGGTCAACTACGAGTCCGTGGCGTATGCACTGGCGTATGCGGTCGATGCCCCGCCGGCGCCGTGGAGCGGAACCCGCCGCTGGCACTCCGAACCGATCAGCCCGCAGCGGCCTGTGACGCGACGAGCCAGTGGCACACGCCCACGAGCGACAACGCAGGACTGACCCGTGCGGACGGCTCATTTCGTGGCGTGCCGACCTACAAGCGGATGGACTTCTTGTTCATGAACTCCTCGATGCCGGCCGCGCCGAGCTCCCGACCCATGCCGGATCTCTTGATCCCACCGAACGGCAGGTCGGCCTGCGATCCGCCGGCACTGTTCAGGTACACCATGCCCGCCTCGATCCGGTCGGCGACGCGGCGTGCCCGATCCCGATCGGTGCCGAACACGCTGGCGCCCAGCCCGAAGGGCGTGTCGTTGGCGATGGCGATCGCCTCATCCTCGGTCTCCGCGCGGAACACCAGCACGACAGGACCGAAGATCTCCTCGTAGTAGGCATCCATCTCCGGCGTCAACCCGGTCAGCACGGTGGCCTCCAAATAAGCGCCGGGCCGGTCGATACGGTGCCCACCGGTGCGCAGCGTCGCGCCCTGCCGGACCGCCCTCTCGACCTGAGCGGCTACCTCGTCGGCCGCCGCGACCGACGCCAGCGGCGGCAGTTTCGTCGCGGGGTCCGCGGGGTCACCTGGCACGTAATACTCAGCCAGGTGTTTGGTCAACCGGTCGACGAAGTCGTCGTAGATGTCGGCCAGCACAATCATCCGCTTCGGCGCGTTACACGACTGGCCGCAGTTGCGCATCCGGGCCGTCGCCGTTGCCTTCACCGTCTCGTCCATGTCGTCGGTGTCCAGCACGATCAGCGGGTCGGACCCACCCAGCTCAAGGACTGCCTTCTTTAGGTTCTTACCCGCCTCGGCGGCGACGGAGATGCCCGCCTGCTCGCTGCCGGTCAGCGAAACCCCCTGGATACGCGGGTCCGCAAGCATCCACGGGATCTGCGCGCTGGACGCGAAGACGTTCAGATACGCGTCCTCAGGCACCCCGGCGTCGTGCAGTGTCCGCTCGATCGCGGCTGCCGACCGCGGGCAGATCGAGGCATGCTTCAGCAGGATCGTGTTGCCGAGGACCAGATTCGGAGCCACGAACCTGGCGACCTGGTAACAGGGGAAGTTCCACGGCATGATGCCGAGCAATGCGCCGATCGGCTCCTTGGTGATGACCGCCTCGCCGCCCCGAATCGGAAGCGGCTCGTCCGCCAGCAGCGAAGGACCGTTGTCTGCGTAGTAGTTGAAGATGTCGACGACGACGGCGATCTCGCCGCGACCCTCGTTGATCCGCTTGCCCATCTCCAACGTCATGATCGCGGCCAGCTCGTCGGCGCGCTCGGCGAACAGCTCCGCCGCTCGCGACATGATCTTGGCCCGCTCGGTGACCGGCCGATGCCGCCACGACAAGTACCCGCGGTGGACACGATCGATTGCTTCCCGGATATCCTCGTCGGTCGCGTTCTCGATCTTCTCGATCAGTTCGCCCGTCGCCGGGTCAGTGACTGCGTACATAGGGTGCAGGCCTCCGCTCTCTACGACTGTGCCTGGACAACTCTACCACATCCGCGCATACTGTATGCACTCTTGCCTCCACGCTTCAAACCGACGGCCCGGACTCCCCGCTCGCGCGCATCCGGATCGTTTGCGTGCTCGAACGTGACGACTGCGTGAGCGTGTCGACGCGAAGATCCAGATGCAGATCCAGCACGCAATTTACGACACGTGGATACAGTATGCGCATACAGTAGGTTGAGTCTCGACTCAAGAATCGGTGGTGGGCGGATGGGACGAGTCACGAGTCGACGCAGGGTACTTCGGCTTGCCGGCCCGGCGGTCACGGTGGGACCGGACACTCTGGTGGTCGAGGAGCCGCTCGAGATCCGCGTCGCAGGACGACCGCTCACGGTGACCATGCGGACTCCGGGTGCCGACTTCGATCTGGCGGCAGGG
>JAWWOY010000464.1:0-3577 GCA_033851195.1 Kribbellaceae bacterium
CTACCTCACGTCGACAGCGTCATCCCGGCCGGCACCCGGGCACGGATGTATGAAGCGGCCATGGCCCCTGCCGAGGGCGCCGGGACAACTGAACAGTTGGCATACGTGCTCGGCCACCATCGATGACGTCCGGTTGCTGAGAGGGATCTAATAGCCGGTCATACCGTCCACCAGTTCGCGGATTGCATCCAGGCGGTCGAGGTGGCGAGCGGTCTCCTCGATCATGTGGCACATGATCCAGCGCAGCGATACCAACTCCATGCCCTCCGGTGCCCAAGCCTCGAGTTCGTCGAGCCCACGCGCCGCGACGATCGCGCGATGACCGCCCGAACCCCGTGAAATCCGAGGCTAGATGCTGTTGACAACTAGTGATGAAATGTCCCTCCGCGATAAACGGTCAGAGGGGACCCCATATGCCATCGGTCGAGATTCCTCACGCGCCTGGGATGACCCGGCGGCAACTCATCAAGAACGGGGTGGCCGTCGGCGCCACCCTCACCATCGCGGGCATCGGCCTGAACGTTCCTCGAGCGCAGGCCGCTCCGGGCCTCCGCGTCGGAGTGATCGGTGGCGGCATGGCCGGCCTCGAGACGGCATGGCTGCTCGACGGCACGCACACCGTCACACTGCTCGAGAAAGCGACCGCGATCGGCGGGCACGCCCAGACCGTGAGCGTCACGGTCGGCGGCGGGGTACACAACGTCGACGTCGGCGCGCAGTACTTCGCCCAGGAGAGCTACCCGAACTTCTGGAAACTACTGAACACCACGCTGTCCATACCGGTGGTGCAGGCGAACATGTCCGTCGGCGTCTGGCGATACGGCAGCAAGAACATGGAGTTCCTGTCGACCAACCCGCTCGCGACATTCGTGAACGCGATATCGATGGCGGCGTTCACGACGGCCGCCCAGGTGGACTGGGCCGGCAACGACCGGCGCGGCAAAGGCGACTGGAACACCACGCTGCAGACCTACGTTGACTCGCTGGGAATCGTGCAGTCGTCGAAGACCAACTTCCTGTACCCGTTCCTCGGCGCGCTGAACGGCACGTCGACGGCGCAGAACAACATGGTCGCCGCTCGCGGTGGCGTCGCGTTCCTCGCCCGGCCGACGACAGTGGTCGCCTACCAGCCCTTCCCGTACCACAACGCCCGCGACGGCCTGAAGGCCGTGGCAGACAAGATGCTCTCCCAGCTGACCACAACGACCGTGCGGCCCGGCAGAGGTGTGGTCGGGCTGACGAAGGTCGGCGACGAGTTCGTCGTCACCGACTCGGCCAGCCAGCAGTACCGGTTCGACAAGATCGTGCTGGCCCTGCCGCCGCAACCGGCCGCCGGACTGGTGTCGCAACTCGGCATGGCCGGATCGTCGATCGCCTCCATCTACAACAACATGCAGTACTTCCACGCGACAACGGCGATCCACACCGATCCGGTATACATGCACCCGGACAAGACGAAATGGGCCTCGTACAACGCCCGCAACGACGGCGCCTACTGCGAGGCGTCCATGTGGTATGGCGCGATCCAAGACCAGGTGAAGGGCCTGCCGATCTTCAAGTCATGGACCACACACCGCCGGGAGACACCAGCACCGTCGCAAGTGCTGGCGACCGCCGACTACTGGCACCCGAACATCACGCCCGGGTTCATCAACGCACAGAAATCACTCCACACCATCCAGGGCCAAAACGGCATCTGGTTCGCGGGCACACACACCTACGACGTCGACAGCCAAGAAAGCGCCCTCGTGTCAGCCTGCAAAGTCGCCCAAGGCCTCGCCCCGGGAACGGCACGGCTCACGGCACTCAACCCAGACATCAAAGCAATCTGGTAAACGCCGACGCGGTGACGCCCTGACCCGAACCTGCCTTTGTTCGGCCCGAACAAGACGCAACGGGTCGGGATCACTCTCGACGCTTGTCCAGGCGCCGAGGTAGATGCTGGGGCCCCCGCCCGCGGCACATTCAGACGTTCTGAGCGATGTACGCCGGATGTATACCGGTCCGGCATCGTCGTACCTGACCGTAGCCCGGCGTAATCAGCTCGCTACCTAAAGCGATATTCGTTGGATTCGTCGCGGTCACACGCGCTCTACTGTCATGGCGTGACCGGCCCTCAGGTCGATCACGCAAGGCATCCATGGGGGGGCTCAGAGAGTGGAGCCCGCAATCACAAGGAGCAGGATCTCGATGCAGTTCAAGAAGCTCACGGCGATAGCAGCGATCGTGCTGGCCGGCCTGACAATCGGGCTGGTGCCGGGCGCTGCGCCGGCTTCGGCGTCCGTCGGACCGGGGGAGGACCGGCAGATCAGCTCGCCGGCAGGTTGGTGGACATACACCGGCGTCGACGCGGCGTACGTCGCCGGCAGGCTGAGCGCCAATGGTGCGCGGCTCACTGACATCAAGGTGGAGGGTGGTTCGCCGCTGAAGTTCACCGTGACGATGGTGCGGAACACCGGCGTCTACGCCTCCGGATGGTGGTGGTATTACGGCCTGACACCGGCCCAGGTGCTCAGCACGGCCAGCGCGAATAATGCGCGACCGATCGCCGTCCATGGCTACAACACCACCAGCGGCCTCCGCTTCGCCGTCGTGATGGTGTCGAACACCGGCGCCAACGCGGAAGCGTGGTCCTTCGCCTACGGCACTCCGGCGCTCATCTCGTCGAAGGTCACGTCGGCGAAGCGGATCGTCAGCTTCGGGCGGATCCAGGGCACCGGGTACTACACCGCGCTGTTCGGTAGCAACACCGGCACCGACGCCACCGGCTGGTACTACTACTACGGCCGGACCACGGCGCAGTTGCAGTCTCTGGCCGCCACCAACGGCGCCCGGCTGGTCGACCTCGACCGCAACAACGACAACGGCCTCTACAACGCCGTCATGTACAAGAACCCGGCCGGCACCAAGTGGCGCTTCTACGCCGGCTACTCGGCCGCGGGCCTGCTGAACAAGGCAGCGCAGGACGGCCAGCGGCTGTTCGACGTCACGCCGTACTACGTCGGCACTGGCAAGTACTTCGCTGCCGTGGGCGTCAGCAATCTGACCGCGCTGGAGAACCAGCTCGATAACCAGATCGCGCCGAAGCTCGACTCCGGAACGCACGGCTTCTACCTCAAGCAGGTCGGCGGCGGTCAGGTCGCCGGGTTGCTGCAGACCCGCCAGTTCGAGCCGGCCTCGTCGCTGAAGGTGCTCTACCACCTCAAGTCGACCGACGCTGAGGAGTCCGGCACGACCACCGACACCACCGCGATCAGCTACCACTACAACCCGTCGGCCTCGGCGGACGGGAACATCTGCCCGAACAGCTACGCCACCACCGCGGCGACGAACCTGAAGAACGCCGACTCGTTGATGATGTGGAACTCCGACAACCGGATGACCCGCGGGATCCTGGAGAAGTACGGCAAGCCCTCGATGCTGTCGCTGGGCTCGTCGATCGGGCTGACCGGTACGTCGATCAACCACAACATCGGCTGCCCGACCTCGAGCACGCACAACCTCACCACGCTGTCCGACCTGGGCAAGGTCTACGAGGCCTTCCAGAACGGCTCAGTGGTGAGCAGCGCGACCTGGC
>JAWWOY010000485.1:0-4418 GCA_033851195.1 Kribbellaceae bacterium
AAGGCCGCACCATCAAGGCGTCGACGTACTCGCATGCCAAGTGGGCCTGGTCGGCCGAGGCCGGGGGAGACCTCGCTGTCCTTCGCTGCTCGGTCGGGCGCCTCGGTGAGGAGAGCGTGCTGCAGCGCGCGGACGACGAACTCGCCGCGCTTGCGGCGGCGGATCTAAGGACCGCGATCGGCCTCGACGCACCAGTGGTCGGCCATTTGGTGACCCGCTGGGGCGGCGGTCTGCCGCAGTACGCGGTGGGGCATCTGGATCGCGTCGCACGGGTGGACGCGGCGGTGGCCGGGCAGCCTGGTCTGGCCGTCTGCGGCGCGGCATACCGGGGTGTCGGGATCGCGGCGTGCGTCGCCTCGGCGGGCCAGGCAGCAACCCGGGTGCGGGCCCATCTGGACACATTGGCGACAATGGCAAGGTGACCGAGACGAAGCCGAAGGCCCGCGAGCTCAACGAGATGATCCGCTACACCATGTGGTCGGTGTTCAAGGTGGAGACGCCGCTGGGCGAGGCGGACCGTGATGAGCTGACCACGGAGCTGACGGATCTGGTCGGCAAGCTGGCGGCGGACGACGTGGTGATCCGCGGCTGGTACGACGTGGAGGGCTTCCGCGCGGACGCCGACTTCATGGTCTGGTGGCACGCTCCTACCTCGGATGCGCTGCAGAAGGCGTATCACCTGCTGCGCCGGTCGGGGCTCGGCCGGCACCTCGCGCCGGTCTGGTCCCAGTTCGCGCTGCATCGACCGGCCGAGTTCAACAAGAGCCACATCCCGGCGTTCCTGGCCGACGAGGTGTCGCGCGCGTATGTCTGCGTCTACCCGTTCGTACGCTCGTACGAGTGGTACCTGCTGCCCGACGAGGAGCGGCGGTTCATGCTCGCCGAGCACGGCAAGATGGCCCGCACCTACCCCGACGTACGGGCGAACACGGTGGCCTCGTTCGCGCTCGGCGACTACGAGTGGATGCTGGCGTTCGAGGCGGACGAGCTGCACCGGATGGTCGACCTGATGCGCGAGCTGCGCGCCTCGACGGCCCGTCGGCACGTGCGCGAGGAAGTCCCGTTCTACACCGGCCGACGGACCGAGCTCTCCGAGCTGGTCGCGAACCTGGCCTGAGCATGGAACGCAGAGCCTTCCCGGTCCTGTACGTCACCAACGTGCACAGATCGGTCGAGTTCTACGCGCTGCTCGGCTACAAGTCGGTGTACCAGTTCCCGCTCGAGGGTGTGCCGCACTACATCGGCCTGGTCCGTGGCGAGTCGTCGCTCGGCATCGCCCATTCCGGGTGGCCGGAGGCGCAACTGGGGATCACTGTCGGCACGGCTCCGCGCTTCGAGCTCTTCGTGTACGTCGATGACGTCGAGGCCCAGGTGGCGGCCTTCCGCGAGGCCGGCCACGAGGTCCTCCAGGAACCGGCCGACATGCCCTGGGGCGAACGCCAGGCCTACGTCTTCGACCCCGACCACAACCCGGTCGCGGTGGCCACGCCGATCTAGGGTAGTCGCATGCAACAGAACGACAGCGGGCCGATGGCCGGCCGGACAGTGCTGGTCACCGGTGGCAGTGGAGGCATCGGCAGGGCGACTGCCGCAGGCCTGGCCACGATGGGTGCGCGCGTCGCGATCACCGGCCGGGACCGCGAGCGCACCGAGAGCGCGGCTCGCGAGATCCGCGCAGCCGGCGGTGGGCAGGTGGACGTGTTCGTCGCGGACCTTTCCTCCCAGTCGGAGGTGCGGCGATTGGCTGACGAGGTACTCCAGAGCCTGTCCCGGATCGATGTGGTGATCAACAACGTCGGCGGCTACTGGCACACCCGGCACGTCACCGCTGATGGGCTCGAGCGCACCTTCGCCCTCAATCATCTCGCGCCGTTCCTGCTCACTCACCTGCTCCTCGACCGGTTGAAGCAGAGCGCCCCGGCCCGCGTGGTCACGGTCTCTTCCAACGCGCAGGCGATGGGGCGAATCGACTTCGACGACCTTCAGGGCGAACGGTCCTACTCCGGCGGACGGGCCTACAACCAGTCCAAGCTGGCCAACGTCATGTTCAGCTACGAGCTGGCCAGAAGGCTGCAGGCCACCTCCCTCACCGCCAATGCGCTGCATCCAGGCGTCGTGAGCACATCCTTCGGAGCCGAGGACCCCGCCGGCGTCCAGCGACTGTTCGTCCCAGTCATGCGGCCCCTCATGAAGACCCCGGCCCAGGGCGCCGCCACGTCGATCCACCTGGCTTCCGCTCCCGATCTCGAGCAGGTGACGGGCCGCTACTTCGCCAACAGCAAGGCCAAGAGGTCCTCCAAGCGCAGCTACGACGAGGCCGCTGCGGCACGGCTCTGGCAGGTGAGCGCCGATCTGGTCGGCCTGTCCACTCCACCAGCTAGTGGTGTGTCTGGCAAATAGCTTTGCTTGCCGAAGTTCCGCGATTCCCGGTAGCCGGTAGGCATATTGGCCGCTGGTGGCAAAGACAGTCCGACCGCCATCGGCGATCGTGGGTAGGCAGAACCGAGCGCCGACCCGTGACGCGCTGTGTCGCGGTGTGCGGCGAGTCTCACACCGGTGGGCCCCGTGGCGGCCGATTCGGCCGCCACGGCCACGGCTGGCCGAGCCCAGGAAGGCACCCACCATGAACGAGATGACCGTCCTCGCGATGTCCGGCAGCATCCGGCGGGCTTCGCACAACACCGCCCTGCTGCGGGCTGCGCAGCGCAACGCACCGCCTGGACTGTCGATCGACCTCTACACCAGACTCGCCGATCTCCCGCCCTACAACCAGGACCACGACGGCGACCATTCGCCTGAGCCGGTGGTCGACCTGCGCGCCGCCATCGCCGCCGCCGACGGCCTGCTGATCGCGTCGCCGGAGTACAACCACTCGGTTCCCGGCGTGCTGAAGAACGCCCTGGACTGGGCGTCCCGACCGAACCCGGGCTCATGCCTGGTGGACAAGCCGATCGCCGTGATGGGTGCGTCGCCCGGCAACTTCGGCACGGCGCGGGGACAGTTGGCGCTGCGGCAGGTGCTCGTCGCCACTCGCAGCCACGTCCTGGTGCAGCCCGAACTGCTCGTCTTCGGTTCGCACCGCCGCTTCGACGAAGCAGGCAATCTCACCGACGCCACCACCTTGGCCCTGCTGGAAGACCTGCTGGTGCAGTTCCGGGACGAGATCTGCTGGCGCCAGCACCGGGAGGACTCCTTCTCCGCCATCAGAACCGCGTGAGTCACGCGCCCTTTCCCGCTGAAGTCAGTCCCCGAGTTGGTCAGACGGGGTCGAGGGTGAGGCTGATGGAGTTGATGCAGTAGCGGAGGTCGGTGGGGGTGCCGTAGCCCTCGCCTTCGAAGACGTGGCCGAGGTGGGAGCCGCAGTTGGCGCAGCGCACCTCTACTCGCTTCATGCCCAGGTCGTGGTCCTCGATGTACTCGACCCTGTCCTCGGCCAGCGGCGCGAAGAAAGACGGCCAGCCGCAGTGCGACTCGAACTTGGTCTCGCTTCGGAACAGTTCGGCCTGGCAGGCCCGGCACCGGTAGACGCCAACCGTCTTGGTGTCGGTGTACTCGCCGGTGAAGGGGCGCTCGGTGCCGGCCTTGCGCAGCACCTTGTACTCGGCCGGGGCCAACTGCGCCCGCCACTCCTCGTCGGATTTCTGGACCGCGTACTGCTTGGTCTTGTCTGTCATTTGCCGGCCTCCCTGTACCTCTACCAGATCGAGGAGCCGGACCCCGAAGGATCCGGCTCCTCTCCATTATCGGTGGCCCGGCAAGCGGATCCGGTCCAGGACCGGGACCGTAAGGGGCCCGTGATCACTCAGGGGATCACTTGAACCAGGACGGCAGCGGGACGATCCGCAGCACCTGGGGGTCGTGGTCGCTGATCTGGTCGGGGAACTCGCTGTTCATGTGCACGATGTCGTAGGACGAAGCGGGCTGCAGGTTCTTCGACATCAGCATCTGATCCAGGATCTGGCTGTTGCCCTCGAACACATAGCTGTACCGCTCCGGAGTCGGCAACGTCCGCGGCAGGTCGATCAGTCCGGTCTTTCCGCTGCCGACCAGGATGTCCGTGGTCTGGGAGAAATCGAAGTCGTTCAGGTCGCCCAGTACGACGACGTTGGCGCCGGAGTCCTTGGTCAGGATCTGGTCGACGAAGTTCCGGACAGACTGAGCCTGCTCGTGACGCTTCGGTGCGGAGCTCTGCACCGGCGGCTGGAACCTGCCCCAGAGCGGGTCGTCGCCGCCCTTGGAGCTGAAGTGGTTGACCACCACGAACAGGCTCTGGCCGAACCACGTGAACTCGCCGGCCAGCGGGACGCGGGTGGACGCCCAGGCCGGGTTGGCCGGGTCGACGCGACCGGGCGACGCGCTGAGCTGGACCTTGCCGCGCTTGTCCAGCACGACGTTGGTGGCGGTGGTCGAACCGCCGC
>JAWWOY010000492.1:0-8992 GCA_033851195.1 Kribbellaceae bacterium
CTTCGGCGCCAGCCCGCGGACGGCCAGCGCCTCGCCAAGCCGCACCGCCTGCTGCTCACCCTGCGGCGACAGCCGGTCGTAGTCGCTTCGCCCGAACGATGCCTGCGCATGCCGGATCAGGTAGATGACTGACATCGCGTCCTAGTTGCCTTTGGCCATGATCCGGCGGCAACGCCGCTCGAGGAGATTGACCGGGAGCCAGAAATTCTTGAACCGCGGGTTGCGGGTCTGCTTGTGGTGGTAACGGTAGTAGATCTGCTGGATGATCACGGACAGCCGGAACAGCCCGAACACCTCGTAGAACGGCCAGTTCACCGGATCGAGACCAGATCGTTCGCTGTAGTAGCGGACGATCTCGTCCCGGCCGGGCATCCCCGGCAGGTCAGACGGCTGCAGCCGGAACCGGCGGAAGGCCCAGTCGTCGTCCGCCTGCACCCAGTACGCCAGCGAGCTGCCCAGATCCATCAACGGATCGCCGAGCGTCGCCAGTTCCCAGTCGAGGACACCCACCACCTTCAGGGGATCGTCCGGAGCCAGCACCACGTTGTCGAGCCGGAAGTCGTTGTGGATCACACAGATCCGGACATCCGCGGGTCGGTTCGCCTCGAGCCAGGCCATCACCCGCTCATAGCTCGGCACGTTCCACGTCTTCGCCTGGCGGTAGCGACCGGTCCAGCCCGCCACCTGGCGCTCGACGTACCCCGCACCACGACCGAGATCCGCCAGCCCAGCCTCCACCGGATCCACCTGGTGCAACTCGAGCAGGGTGTCGATCATCGTGAAGCAGAGCTGCCGGGTCTGCTCCGGCGTGAGCTCGACGCCCAGTTCGGAACGGCGCGGGATGGTGCCGGCGATCCGCTCCATCACGTAGAACCCCGAGCCGATCACGGCGTCATCGTTGCAATTGGCAACCATCTTCGGCACGTACGGGAAGACCGAGGCGAGGCCGGCCTGGATCCGGTACTCCCGGCCCATGTCGTGCGCGCCCTTCGCCTTCGTCCCGGCCGGCGGTCGGCGCAGGATCAGATCCCGCTGGGAATAACGCAACAGATAGGTGAGGTTCGACGCCCCACCAGAGAACTGTTGCACCTGCGGCAGTCCAGGCGGCAACTCCACCGACTGCGCCCGCAACCACCCATCCACCGCCCCCACATCAAACGCATCCTCGTCCCGAACCGCCCGCGCCCCCTCAACAACACTCATCGGTCCGTAGTTCCCCGGCGTGTCGCCGTTCATCGGTCCCAAGTTGCCACGGGCATCCGACATCACTGCTCTCCGGCCGAAGCCTGGCTGCTTTCCCTGGCTGGGGACGCGCCCTCGGCCGGAGAATCATCCTTGGCCGGTACGGCGTCCGCGCGATCCCGGGCGCGGGTGGCGATCTTGCGCATCTGCCGGTCGTACAGCGGCCGCGCGAACCGCTTGGTCCGCCACGCCAGCAGGGCCGGCCGGTCCGGGATGATCAGGAACTGCCGCTGCTTGATCCCGGTGATCACCCCGGCCGCGATGTCGTCCGCCGTACGGGGGGACTTCTCGATCAGGCGCCGGGCGATGGCGCCCATCTCGGTGTCGTCACCCTGGATCGAGTCGGCCAGGTTGGTCCGGAAGAACGACGGGCAGATCACCGACACGGTCACGCCGTACGGTTGCAGCTCGTGCGAGAGCGTCTCGGACAGCGCGACCACGCCGGCCTTGACGGTGTTGTAGGAACTCATCATCGGCGGATGCACCAGCCCCGCGGCCGACGCGGTGTTGACGATGTGCCCCGACCGCTGCTGCTTGAACAGCGGCGTGAAGGCCCGGCAGCCGCGCACCACACCCATCAGGTTGATGTCGACGACGCGGTCCCACTCGGCCAGCGACTCCACGTCGATCCGGCCGCCCGTCGCGATGCCCGCGTTGTTCACCAGGATGTCGAGGCCGTCCCAGTTCTCCTGGCACCACCTGACCGCAGCGGCCCAGTCGTCCACGCTGCGCACGTTCAATTGCCGGTACGGCGTACTGAGCCCTGCGGGTGGTTCCACACCGAGATCGGTGGTCAGCACTCTGTGGCCGTCGGCGATGAACCGTTCGACCAGGGCGGCGCCGAGTCCGGACGCACCGCCGGTGACGAGAACCCTGCTCACGGTGCCTCCTTGTTGTACTTCGCCAACTCGAGCTTCGCGATAACCCCACGGTGCACCTCATCGGGGCCGTCGGCCAGACGGAGTGAGCGGGCACTCGTCCAGGCCGCCGCCAGCGGGTAGTCGTCGGACAACCCACCGCCGCCGTGCAACTGGATCGCCATGTCCACCACGTCCTGCGCCATCCGCGGCACGGCCACCTTGATCTGGCTGACCTCGCTGAGCGCCCCCGCCAAGCCCTGGGTGTCCAGCAGGTAGGCCGTCTGGAGCACGAGCAGGCGGGCCTGGTTGATCGCGATGCGCGCATCGGCGATCCGCTCGCGGTTGCCCCCGAGGTTGACCAGCGGCTTGCCGAAGGCGGTCCGGCTGGTGCCACGCTCGAGCGCCAACTCCAGCGACTTCTCAGCGAGGCCGATCAGCCGCATGCAGTGGTGCACCCGGCCGGGTCCGAGCCGGCCCTGCGCGATCTCGAACGCGCGGCCGGGTCCGACCAGGATGTTGGTGGCCGGTACCCGCACACCCGTGAAGCTCACCTCGCCGTGGCCGTGCGGTTCGTCGTACCGGCTCATCGCGGGCAGTAGGCGCTCCACCTTGACGCCGCGGGTGTCACGCGGCACCAGGACCATGGTGTGGCGGGCGTAGCGGTGCGCGTCGGGGTCGGTGAGCCCCATGAAGATGAGCAGTTCGCAGTCCGGATGGCCGACGCCGGTACTCCACCATTTGCGACCGTTCAGCACGACCTCGTCGTCCTCGATGATCGCCGTGGCAGCCATATTGGTCGCGTCGGACGAGGCGACATCTGGCTCGGTCATGCAGAAGGCCGAGCGGATCCTGCCGTCCAGCAGCGGCTCCAGCCAGTGCTGCTTCTGCTCGGCGGTGCCGTAGCGGAGCAGCACCTCCATGTTGCCGGTGTCGGGCGCGTTGCAGTTGAACACGTACGGCGCGAGGAAGGACCGGCCGGTCAGTTCGGCGATCGGCGCGTAATCGAGGTTCGGGAGGCCTTCGCCGTACTGCTCGTTGCCGGGCTCGGGCGGCGGCAGGAAGAGATTCCAGAGGCCCTGCTTGCGGGCTTTGGCCTGCAGGTCCTTGAAGGCGGGCTGCGGCTGCCACGGATCCTCGGCGGCCCTGGTGGCAGCGTGCAACTCCGCCTCCACCGGCTCGATCTCGGTCCGGATGAACTCCGCGACCCGGCCGATCAGCTCCTGTGCCCTGGCGGACGGTTCGAACCCCATCACGTCTCCTCACGCTCGCCCAACTGATTGACGGTAGCGCAACTCCTAAGGGCGACGACTGCTCCGGGTCACCAAGCCGGACCCGTCATTACCGCCCGCCGAGCAGTTGCGGCAGATGCTGCTGGCGTTCGCCGCCTTCGTCACACGGCGCCGGGACTCGTACATCTCGTTCGTCCGGGGCGCGGCGGGCGGTGACATCCACGTCGTCGAGGTGTACACCGAGACCCGGGCCGGCTGACTACGAGGGTGCTCGAACTACTGGGCGACCAGGCCGCAACGGAGGGTTCCGGAGTCAACTGTGCGGATGACAGTGCATGCGTGGCTAGCGTACGTGGAGGACCTCACCATCGAGTGGTCCGGGATCCGTCCGGACAACCGTCCGTTGACGGCCGACGAACTGGTCGACCACTCGATCGCCGCGCTGCATGCCCTCCGCGCCCTCAGGCCGCCGTACTGATCTAGGGCCGCGAGTCGCGGCCCCTACGCGCGGCCAGTGGGTGAGCCGGGCTCTGAATGCGACGTCGTAAGCACCAACTGGCTTGTCTCCGAAGTCCTTCACATAGAAGGCCATGAACGTGCTCGCCGGATTCGATTCCTCGAGCAGTTCTCGCCAAGACCACAGGTTTACGGCAGACGCCAACTCCTCGTCCGTGCTTCACCCTGCAGCGCTCAAAACGGCATCCCTGTCCATGACCAAGTGAGCGGACCCCGCACTGTCCTTATCACTTGTAGGGCCTCGACCTCGTGGCGACGTCCTTGAGCCTTGACAGCTTTGTTTCGGCCAGGTTTCCTGAGTTCCCTACAGTGCCTCATCTGTTTCATCTGTTACATCCGCCCCGTTGAAGGAGAAACGATGAAGAGGCATGCGATCGGTGCAGCCGTGGCGGTCTCCGCCTTGGTGTTGAGCGGGGTGGTGAGCGGGTCCGGCGCCCAGGCCGTCGACTCGTCCGGCCTCTCCTACCCAGCCGGCCCGGCCAGCCCCCAGGCACGCGTCTGGGTCACCACGGTCGACCGGTCCGAACTGCTGCATGAACGCGCCCCGGTCGCCTTCCACCGGGCACAGAGCCCTGAGGTGACCATCACGGTCGATCCCGCCCAGACGTACCAGACGATGGACGGTTTCGGCGCGTCCATCACCGACTCCTCAGCGAGCGTCCTCTATCGGCTGACGCCGGTGGAACGCGAGCGGGCCGTGCGATCGTTGTTCGACCCCGAGCAGGGCATCGGTGTTAGCTTCCTGCGCCAGCCGGTCGGTTCGTCCGACTTCACCGCGGCTGCCCAGCACTACACGTACGACGACGTGCCGGCGGGCCAGACGGACTTCGCGCTCCAACACTTCAGCATCGCCCACGACCAGGCCCAGGTACTGCCGCTGCTGCGGCGCGCGAAGCAACTCAATCCGTCCCTGAAGGTGATGGCCACGCCATGGAGCCCTCCTGCATGGATGAAGACCGGCGACACCCTGGTGGGAGGCCGGCTCAAGGATGACCCGGCCGTCTACGACGCGTACGCCCGTTACCTGGTGAAGTTCGTCAAGGCGTACGCCGCGGCCGGCGTACCCGTCGACTTCCTCTCCGTGCAGAACGAACCGCAGAACCGCAAGCCCAGCGCCTACCCCGGTACGGACCTGCCGGTGCGCCAAGAGGCGAAGGTAATCGAGGCGCTCGGACCGATGCTGCGCGCCGCCAGCCCGCGGACGAAGATCCTGGGCTACGACCACAACTGGACGACCCACCCCGCTGACGTCGCCAGCACCCCGCGCGGCGAGGACCCGGAGACCGACTACCCCTATGAACTGCTCGCCAGTCCGGCGGGCAAGTGGCTGGCCGGCACCGCGTACCACTGCTACTCCGGCGATGCGAGCAACCAGACCGCCCTGCACGACGCCTTCCCGAACAAGGGCATCTGGTTCACCGAGTGCTCCGGCTCGCACGGCCCGAACGACACGCCGCCGCAGATCTTCCGCGACACGCTGACCTGGCACGCGCGCAACCTCGTCCTCGGCACTACCCGCAACTGGGCGAAGTCTGTCGTCAACTGGAACATCGCGCTCGACAGCCAGGGCGGCCCGCACAACGGCGGCTGCGACACCTGCACCGGACTGGTCACCTTGCAACCCGACGGAAGCGTCACCACCGACGCCGAGTACTACACGATCGGGCACCTGGCGAAGTTCGTGCGCCCCGGTGCCGTCCGGATCGCCAGCACGTCGTTCGGCACGACCGGGTGGAACGGCCAGATCATGGACGTCGCCTTCCGCAACCCGGACGGCTCGACCGCGCTCGTGGTGCACAACGAGAACGACGACCCCCGCACTTTCACCGTGGCGGTCGGCGACCAGTCCTTCGACTACACGCTGCCCGGTGGCGCGCTGGCGACCTTCACCTGGCCCACGTCCCAGGTGCTGGACCCGAAACTCGAGCCCGTGTCACTAACTGGCGCGACCGCCGCTGCCGCACCGGCTGGAGACGGCCCGGCACTCGCCATCGACGCGGATGGGTCGACTCGCTGGTCCAGTCAGCAGGCCCAGACTCCGGGCCAGTATCTACAGGTCGACCTGACCACGACCCGTCAGTTCCGCCGGGTCGCCATCGACAGTGGCGGCAACGTCGGGGACTACGCCCGCGGCTGGCAACTGTCGGCCAGCGACGATGGAACGAACTGGCGAACTCTCGCGACCGGCGCAGGCACCGGCCAGCTCACCAACGTCGACGTACGCCCCACCCGTGCCCGGTACTTGCGCATCACCTCAACGGGCACGAGCGACCGCTGGTGGAGCATCGCGGACGTCCGCCTCTACAGCTGATCCTCGGTCAGGACGTCTGTGCGAGGGTCTGCTCGATCCAAGCAGCGGCTTGCCAGGCTGCTTGGTTGTCTGAGGCCAAGATCTGCAGCCCTACCGGAAGTCCACTGGTCGGCAGAGGCAAACTGAGAGACGGATGCCCGGTGAGGTTGGCCAACCGGGTGTTGCGCAGCAGCTTTGCCCGCACGGCAAGGGACCCAGCCAGATCGGCGACAGCGTCAATCGGCGGAGCCACTATTGGGACTGTCGGCAGTAGCAGCGCATCCACCTGGCTGAAGAGCGCACCAACAGCCGCTGTGAGCTCTGCCACCTCTGTCCTGGCCTCGGCGTATCGCCAGGCTGGCACTTCCGCCGCTTCTCTCAGCCTCTCCTGTACGTCGGCCTGGTAGGCCTGGATCGATCTACCGGCATGGTTCGCCACTGCCTCGAAGCCCTGCAGGTCCACCGCAGTCCTGTTGCTGTCTGACCAGTCCGGGAGTTCTACGTCGACTGTGGTTGCTCCGGCAGCCCGGAGCCGTTCTATAGCGACAGACCAGGCCTGGCCGACTTCGGCCGAGTTGTCGCGGTGCTCCGGGTTGGACACCAACCCCAGCCGCGGCAGCGCCGTACTGGCTGTTCTTCGTACTGGAGTGTCAGCGAGGGCCTCGATGGCGTACTGGGCATCGGAGACGGTCCCAGCCAGTACGCCGACGTGGTCCAGGCTCTGCGCGAGCGGGAAGACGCCATCAACTGGAAGCGTCGCTCGGGCAGGCTTCACGCCGACTACACCGCAGAGTGCGGCAGGGATGCGGACAGAGCCGGCAGTGTCCGTGCCTATTGCCAGTGGGACCACTCCGGCTGCTACTGCCGCTCCGGCGCCGGCGCTAGAGCCACCAGTGATGCGGTCCAGATCGTGCGGGTTGCGGCAGGGCCCGGCGCGGTTGGAGGTTCCAGTACAGCCATAGGCGAACTCGTGACTGTGGCTCAGCCCGACGATCACTGCTCCAGCCGATCTGAGCCGTCGGACGATCTCGGCGTCGCGGGTGCCGATCCTGCCCTCGAAAGCGCGGGAGCCGCAGCGGAAGGGCAGGCCTTCGACCTCGATGATCTCCTTCACCAGGACAGGCACACCTGCGAGCGCCCCGCCTCGATCCGCAGTCGCAGCAGCAGCGCGGGCTCCTTCGGCATCCAGGTAGATCACGGCGTTGAGTTCGGCCGTCTCTTCAGCTCGACGAAGAGCTCGTTCGGTCAGCTCGATCGGGTCGATCGTGCCGGAACGGACCGCTGCCGCGATCTCCTGCACGGAGCCCAGATCCTGCCAGTCGGCTAACATCCCGCCATCTTGCCCGACCCCTGTGACGGAGCATGGATCAGCCCGGCTGAGGCTCCATGCACCAACCTCGCCGGTACGCCGCCCAGTCGTCGGGCGTGGCGGTGAAGTCGACGTACAGCGCGAGGCCGAACGCCTGCCGGCCGGGTGACTCCCGTCCCAGCGCCAGCCGCGCACCCCTGACCGCCGCCTCGACAGTCTCAGCCGAACCCCAGTGACTAGGGTTGCTCTCCCAGTAGGCAGGGAGTCCCATCAGCAGGTCGACACTGTCGGCAGTCACCTCCAGGGCCAGTTTCGTCTGCTGCGCCACGTTGCCGCCGTACAGAGACTCCAGCGGCATCGCGGTGTCGTACGACATCACGGCGATCTGGTCTACCCGCCGGGCGGCCGCCGCGAAGTAGGCCTGCGACCACCACTTCCCGTGCCCGGCCACTGCGATGGCGACCCGATGCAAACCCGGCAGCGGATCGATCTGCGGGGCGGCGATCGAGAGCACCTTGTCGTGCTCGGTCGTCAAGGCGTGCACCTGATCCAGCAGCGCGAGATACCCCGCAGAGCCAGACCGTACCGGCTCCAGGTCGAGGTGCACCCCGTCGAAACCCAGCGCCAGCACCTGCGTGGAGGAGGATGCGATCCGGTCCCGGACAGCTGGTTCATCGAGGTGTAGTCCAGCCTCCTCCGGCGCGACCACATCACCGAGCCAGGCTTGGACTCGCAGTTGCGGCATCAGGCGGTGGACTGCGTCGACGAACCACCGGGCGCGGGGATGGACCGAGGCAGGCAGGCTGCCGTCGTGCTCGAGCGGGCCCGTATGGACGTACAGGTCTCGTATGCCGGTCCCTTTGAGTTGGGTCGCCAGTGTGGCCAGATCGGCGTCAGTCTTCCGCCCGTCGACCCAGGCGTGCCCGAGCCAGACCGCGTCGCGGCCCCTGGTCCGTGCGTCGGCAGACGGATCACCGGCGTACTGGAGGCGCAGTGACAACGCTGCGGCACCCACCGGCAGCAGCGCCAACACGAGTGCCAGCGCAGCAACCACGCCTGCCCGCCGCCACCGGGACCAGCCCCGCCAGATCCTGCCGCCACTGGACAGCCCAGCCCTGATCGTGCGCACCTATCGACGCCCCCTCGCAGTGACTGGCCGCCCAGCCTACGGAACGCATCAAACGGCGGCTGACTTAACAGCGGCGTCATCGACCGTTGCTAGCGTCTGGGCGCATGGCGGACCAGTTCGAACTGAAGCCGGCTGCAGCGACCGATCCGGTGGTCCTGACGCTGGCGACTGCACAGCAGGCAGAGTTGGCTGAGCGCTACGGCGAGGACCAGCCCTTGGTCGAACTCCATCCCGACATCGAGTTCCTCGTGCTCTGGCAGGAGGCCGAGGCGATCGGCTGCATCGGGCTGCAGCCGTTCGGGCCGGCCGCCGCCGAGATCAAGCGGATGTACGTCGTGCCGACGGCTCGCGGCCGCGGCCTGTCCCGGCTACTGCTGGGCGCCGTGGAGAATCACGCGCTCGACCGCGGGCTCACCG
>JAWWOY010000493.1:0-9015 GCA_033851195.1 Kribbellaceae bacterium
CTCCGCCCGGCGATCGGGTAGTGCGGTGATCGCCAGGATCTCGGGACATCAGTAGTGCGACCACGCTTGCTGCGTCACCTGCGGCGGCGGCTGCGGTGTGCTCTGGGCGCTGGAGCCGCCGGTCAGCCCGAGGGCGAAGAAGGCGACGGCGATCGCCGACGCGACGGCGCGTAGGTTGTTCGACGGGTTCCAGCCCTCCAGGTACTTCTGCCACTCGGCGGCGCCTGCCGCAGTGTTCGGGTCGACTGCGGCGAGGCTGTCGTTCATCGGGATGTTGATCGCGAAGCTGACCAGCATCACGCCGGCCAGGTACAGCACCGCTCCCGCGAGCCGCCACCACCTGCCGGGCGCATCGCCGATGAACGACATCACCGCGAGCGCCAGGCAGACCAGCGCCGTGCCGAGGAAGATCAACAGGAACAAGGGGTTCTGGATCCGCACGTTGATGACGTTCATCGCCTGCGCGCCCTGGCCGGCCGGCAGCTTCGCCAGGGAGCTCATCACCGTGGTGCCGAAGGCGAAGAACAGTCCGGCCATCAGACCCGTCCCGACCAGCGCGGCGAGGGTCAGCGCCTTGGTCAGCCCGCTCATGCCGACCACACTCCTGTCTTCGCGGTCGCCCGCGCCCAGTCACGGAAGTCGCGAGGGGCCCGGCCGAGTACCTGCTGGACACCCTCCGACACGTACTCCGACCGGTGGTTGCGAATCACCGCGAACAGATCTCGCACCGCCCCCGCGTCCTCCACCGGCACGCCGTACTCGACGAGCTCGGCGACGTGTTGGTCCGGCTCGAGGTCGACGTACTCGACCGGTCGTCCGCTGGCGGCGGCGATCTCGGCCGCTGCCTGCGCCAGGGTCAGCGTGCGTGGACCTGACAGGGCGTAGGTCTGGCCGGTGTGCCGCTCGTCGGTGAGCGCTGCCGTGACCACCTCGGCGATATCCTCCACGTCGATGAAAGCCTCGGCGCCCGCGCCGGCCGACACCCGGATCTCGCCGGCCAGTACGCCCTCGTACAGGAAGTCCTCGCTGAAGTTCTGCGCGAACCAACTCGGCTGCACGATGGTCCAGTCGGTCCCGCTGTCCTTCACCGCGTGCTCCAGCTCGAGGCTGCTCTCGTAGACGGCGAACTCGCGCCCGGGGCTGCCGACACCGCGGCCCGATAGCAGCACCACCCGGCGCAGCCCTTCCGCCGCAGCCTGCTTGATGAACTCCCCCGCCTGCGCCAGGCCAGTCGGACCCACCGGCGGCGCCAGGTACGCCGTGTGGCTGCCGGCCACTGCGGCCGACCAGGTGCTCTCGTCGTACCAATCGAAGGTCTGCCGGCTCGACCGCGAAGCCACCCGGACCCGCCGGTTGCGAGCGCCCAACTGCTCGACGACGCGACGGCCGGTCTTGCCGGTACCACCCAGAACAAGAATCGGTGTGTCTGTCATGGCCTAAGTTCATCGCCGATAGATGAGACAATCCATGGCTGGACGGCGCAATTCCATGTCTATAAGTCTCACCGGCAGCTACCATCTGGACATGGACGTGCTCGATGACCTGCTGGCCGGCACCCGCGCCCGGGGCGGCGTGTTCAACCTGACGATCATGGATCCGCCGTGGGCACTGCGGATCGCCGACGAGGCAGCACTGTCCCTCGCCACACTGGTGCACGGCTCCGCGTGGATCCAACGGGACGGCATCGAGCCGGTTCTGATGCAGGAGCGGGACGTGGCCGTGATCTGCGGACCCGAGCCGTACACCGTGGGCGACGATCCCAGTACCGCGCCTCAGTTGTGGATTCACCCGGGCGGCTGCTGCGAACCGTTGCCTGGGGCCCCTAAGGACTACAGCGCTCGGCTGGGGGTGCGGACGTACGGCGAGCGGCCGGAGGGCGAGGCGATGGTTGTCAGCGGCACCTACCAGATGGAGGGCGACGTCAGCCGGCGACTGCTGGCAGCGCTGCCGTCCGTGCTGGTGGTGCCCGCCGCGGACGTCGCCGGCCCGGTGATGGCGATGGTGCTCGGCGAGATCCAACGGGACGAACCCGGCCAGCAGGTCGTCCTGGACCGCTGGCTCGACCTGGCTCTGATCACCACCCTGCGCGCCTGGTTCGCCCGGCCCGAATCCCTGGCGCCAGGCTGGTACCAGGCCCAGAGTGACCCGGTCGTCGGACTTGCCCTACGCCTGCTGCACGAGGATCCGGCTCATCCGTGGACGGTGGTCGAGTTGGCCAGCCGTACCGGCGTCTCCCGCGCCAGCTTGGCCCGGCGCTTCACCGGTCTCGTCGGCGAGGCGCCGATGAGCTACCTGACCGGCTGGCGGATCGCGCTTGCTGCGGACCTGTTGCGCGAGACCTCCAGCACTGTAGAGGCGATCGCCCGCCGGGTCGGCTACGCCAACGCCTTCGCCCTGAGCGTCGCCTTCAAGCGGGTCCGCGGCACCAGCCCCACCGCCCACCGCCGCGGCCCCCTCCAAGCCTCAGCCTGACCGGCGGGACCGCCGTCAGGGGACACTAAGCTTTGGTCGTCGTCTGGAGGAAGGCGAGGACCTGCGGCCAGGAGATCGCGAAGGCCTCGGCATTCACCGGGTCACCGTGCCGGCCGCGGTCGGCGAAGCCGTGCACCGCCCCCGGGTAGAAGTGCGTGATGGTCGCGCCGGCGGGCCGCACCTGAAGCGCAACCTGCAGCACCCCGAAGTCCTCGACCGGCACGATGGAGTCGGCGCTCGGGTAGAGCACCATCACCGGCGCGGTGATCCCGGACACCTCGGCGCTCGCGTCGTACGCGTGGTGCGGCGGCCGCTTCAACGGAACGGTCGGGTGATAGGCGATCACGTTGACCAGTCGGCTGTCACGCGCACCGAGCAACAAGGCGAACCGGCCACCGAGGCACCAACCCATGGTGCCCGCCCTGGTGCAGCCGAGGTCGCCGAGCAGGTGGTCGAGCAGGGCGGCCTGCTCCCGCAGGGCGGCGTCGTCGTCGAACTCACGCGCCAGCTCCGCGAGTTCCTGCTGGGACGAGTTGTCGGTACTGCGGCCGTGGAACGGGTCCCAGACCAGTGCCGTGATCCCGGTCGCTGCGATGGCATCCGCCCAATCACGGACCTGCTCACCGATGCCGGTGATCATCGGGAGCAGCAACATGCCGGCTCCGGAATCCCCGTCGGCAGGGAGGGCGAGATATGCGCTCAGGTCACCGACACTGATGGTCGAACTCTCCGTCATGACTCCCACGCTATCCCGCACGCTCTATCGCTGACAGGTCCTAGTCGCCCTCACGGGATCCTAGTCACGGTGGGCCGCCAGCATCCGAAGGCCGCCCACGTTAACGAGCACCAGCATGATCGCGGTGAAGAGCAGAAGCGCAAGCTGGGCCGGCATCAGGGCCACTGCGACACCGATAGCCAGCGCCGGCACGGCGATTCCGGCGTACGCGATCAAGAAGAGTGCGGCGAGCACCTCACCCCGGGAAGCCGGGGCGGCGAGCGATGCTGCGGTCGCGACGGCACCCCGGAACACCAAGCCGATTCCCGCACCGCCAACGACACCACCGGCGATGAACAGCCACAGGCTTGGGACCAGCCCACCGACCGCGAGACCCACCAGCCCGACGGACATCAGCACCAGGCCGAGCCGAAGCTGGTGGCGCCGATTCAACTGGACGAAGACGACCTGACTGGCGGCGCTCGCGACTAACACGCCGAAGGAGATCAGCCCAGCCAGTAGCCGGGAGGTGTGGTGCAGCGTGCCGGCCACGAAGGTCGGCGCGAGCGAGGTGAACAGCCCGAGGACAGCGAACGCCGCGAACGCACCGATCGCGCTGGCGAAGAACTGTGGCTTCGCGTCAGCGGGTAGGGCGACGCGCTGCGGCCGGTACGCCGGACGCTCTTCGCGTCGTTCTACGGTCTCGGGCACCAACGCGATGCCGACGGCGCTGAGCAGGAACAGGACCAGGAAGATCTGGTAAGGCCGATGCAGCGGAGCGGAGACGTACTGGGCCAGGACGCCGCCCACCAGCGGTCCGAAGGCCAGCCCGCCTAGGTTGACCATGGTGGAGATCAGCGCCGAGTGGCTGCGATCCTCCTCGGGCCGGGCGATCAGCCGCAACTCTGAGAGGTGAGCCGTGGCGGTCGCGGTCATAACGCCGACACCCACGCCGCACACGAACCGGGCCAGCATCAGGCCGGGCACGGCCTGCCAGGTCAGGAAGATCACGGCGGACAACGCTTCGGCCAGTACCGCGAGCAGCGCGACCCGACGGCGGCCGAGCCAGTCGCTGACATGTCCGGCGAGGTACAGGCTGGCCATCACGCCGACGGCGTACGAAGCGAAGATGACGGTGATCATGAACGTAGGGAAGCCGTCCCGACGCTGGTAGATGGCGTAGAGAGGCGTGGGGACGGTCGAGAAAGCCATCGTGGTCAGGAAGGCCGCCGCGATCACCCAGAAGCCGGCGCCGTGGGCAAAGCGCACCTGTGAACGGGCGACAGTCGCACGCGGACCGGAGAGCATAGTCATATACCCAGCATCGCGCGGCTGATCTATCGAGTCTAACGAATCTTCTTGCATTGTCTTATCGGCATTGGCGATAATTAGCACGTGGACTCACGCCAACTGGAGTACTTTGTCGCGGTCGCTGAGGAGTTGAGCTTCACCCGGGCGGCCCAACGGCTGTTCACGGTCCAGTCGACCGTCTCCGCGGGGGTGCGGGCACTGGAGACCGATCTGAAGACGACGCTGTTCGATCGGTCCACCCGCCGCGTGACCCTGTCCACGGCCGGCGAGGCTTTGCTGCCGGAGGCAAAGGCTGCGCTGGAGGCGATCGACCGGGCTCGGGCGGTGGTCGAGGAAGCTTCGACCGGGCTGCGCGGCAGCGTCCGGATCGGCACGATGACGAGGCTGGGTCTGGTGGATCTGCCGGAATTGCTCAGCGCCTTCTACCAGCGGTATCCACTGGTGGAGGTGCAGGTCACCACCTCACCCACCGGATCGAGCGGACTGGCGGACGACGTCCGGCACGGGCGACTCGACGTCGCACTCGTCGGGCTGGCCGCGTCGGACCTGAACGGCTTCGAGGTCAGGCAACTCGCGACTGTGCCGTTCGTGGTGCTGGTGCCGTCGGCGCATCCGATGGCCGAGAGTTCGGAGATCAAGCTGACCGACCTGTCCGGCGAGCGCTTCGTGGACATGCTCCGCGGCTTCGGCAACCGGACCACCGTGGACCGCGCCTTCGACAACGCCGGCCAGCCCCGCCGGGTTCACGTCGAGGTACCAGACCTGACTACCGTGCCGGACTACGTGCGAGCCGGTCTCGGGGTGGCCGTCGTACCGGAGTTGGACCACGACGTCATACCGGGCGTGACCAGGCTGCGGATCCACGGCGCCGACCTGACCTGGACCCTGTCGGCGATCACGCTGAGCGGCAAGCGACCGAGCAGAGCGGTGACCGCCCTGCTCGATCTACTTGCCGACTCCATTCGCCCCGGCGAGGCGCACTTCTAAGCCCAGATCGGCTGCCAGTCGGGCTGCTCGTTGTAGCGCCGCAACTGCGAGAGGCCGCTGAGCCAGCCCAGCCAGGCGGCGTACGGGGGCTGGTTCGTGTCGAAGCCGCTCATCATGCAGGTGAGCCGGGTCTTGCCGTCCGAATCGGCCAGCTCCCAGGTGCTGATGCCGGAGCTCCCCCAGTCGACGGACATCTTGCTGCCCGGCTCGACGTCAACCACCTTCGCGCCCGGGCCGGCGTCGAAGCCACCCATCGCGAACCGGCCACCGACGAAGTTCTCGATGCCGATCGGGAACCCGAACCAGGCGCTGGCTTTGTCCGAGTCGACCAACGAGTCGTAGACCTGCTCCACCGGCGCGTCGATGACCACCTCGCCGCGGAAGTCCGTCGAGGTGAAGTCCTGCCGTGGGGTCAGCTCACGGCCCTCGAGATGATCGACCAGGTTCGCCAGCGCGAGTGACCAGAAGGACTGCAGTACGCCGCGGATGCTGCCGCCCGGGGTGACCACGTCGGCGAAGTCGAAGTGGCTTTGCGACAGCTTCACCAAGGTGGAGTCGGCGCTCTCCTCGGTGAGGCTGAACTCGGTCGTGGTTTCCTCGCCGTCCAGCAGCCAACTGAACCGCAAGGTGTCGTCGTCCGCGTGCAACAGGCGCTGGTGCGGTGCGTCGCCCTCGGGCACGTAGCGGCCCCAGAACTCATAGCGGTCCGGCAGTTCGACCGCGGCGTGTTCGCCGAGCCAGAGGTTCAGCGCGGCCGGGTCGGTCAGGGCCTGACGGACCTCTTTGACCGGGACAGCAACCCGGGCCTGCAGGATCATCGGTTCACTCATGGTCTTCTTCTCCCTTGGGGTAGCAGGCCACGGCCAGCTTGAAGGCGTCGCCCTCGGAGCCGCCGTAGCGCGAGAACACGTCCTGCAGCGTGGTCTGCAGGTCGTGGAAGAACTCCTGCCGGCGCTCCGGCGGGACCCGGATCTCGCCGGAGACACCGATCGACGGCAATTCCGGGGCCGTCCGGTCCAGCGCGGCGATATCGGACTGGACCTCCTCCATCAGGTCCAGCAGGTAGCCGAGGCTCAGCTCGTCCTGGGCCTTGCGGAGGCCGCCGATCCGCCCGACCAGGTGCGGCGAGAGCCAGTACGAACGGGCCGTGGCTTGATAGATGCCCTCGTGGATGCCGCGCACCTTGCGCTCCTCCACCAGGGTCACCAGGCCGGCTTCGACGAGGCGCTTGACGTGGTAGTAGACGCGCTGCGAGGTCTGCCCCAACTGCTCCGCCACCTCGCCGCAGGTGTGCGGTTCGGCCAGCCGGCGCAGCACCTCGATGCGCTGCGGCTTGAACAGGGCCTCGGCCTGTTCGAGCTGCTCCAGGTACAACACGTCCTTGATCACAAAAATGAGTTTGTACGTCAAAAAGTTCTTTGTCAATAGTGGGATCGCTGACCCGGCAGACTTTGTTGACGCATCACCATATCGACGTATTCTGGTTAGAGACGCCCCACAAGAGGCGCCCTTTGCTCGGATCGTCCGGCACGTTCCTGCCGGCGAAGGGAAGGAAGATCGTCATGGCAACTGTCTCGTTCAAGGGAGCCACCCGGGTCTACCCCGGCACCGATGCACCCGCCGTAGACAAGCTCGACCTGGACATCCAGGACGGCGAGTTCATGGTCCTGGTCGGGCCGTCCGGCTCCGGCAAGTCCACCGCGCTGCGCATGCTCGCCGGCCTCGAAGAGGTCAACGAGGGGTCGATCTACATCGGGGATCGCGACGTGACCCACCGTCCGCCGAAGGAGCGGGACATCGCGATGGTGTTCCAGAACTACGCGCTCTACCCGCACATGTCAGTCGCGGAGAACATGGGCTTCGCCCTCAAGATGCAGGGCATCCACAAGGACGAGCGGGCCAAGCGAGTGCAGGACGCGGCCAAGCTGCTCGGACTGGAGGAGTACCTCGAGCGCAAGCCGAAGGCGCTGTCCGGTGGTCAGCGTCAGCGGGTCGCGATGGGCCGCGCCATCGTCCGTGACCCGCAGGTCTTCCTGATGGACGAGCCGCTGTCGAACCTCGACGCCAAGCTCCGCGTCCAGACCCGCACCCAGATCGCCGAACTCCAGCACCGGCTCGGCGTCACCACCGTCTACGTCACCCACGACCAGGTCGAGGCCATGACGATGGGCGACCGGGTAGCCGTCCTCAAGGATGGTCTGCTCCAGCAGGCCGACACCCCCCTCGACCTGTACGACCACCCGAAGAATCTGTTCGTCGCCGGCTTCATGGGCTCGCCCGCGATGAACCTGATCGAGGCCGAGATCACCGAGGGCGGCGCCAAGATCGGCGACTACGTCGTGCCGATCGAGCGGAACCTGCTGGCCAAGGCCGGGGACGACAAGACCCTGATGCTGGGCATCCGGCCGGAGGCCTTCGACATCGCCGACGAGGGTCTGCCGGTGAAGGTCGCCGTGATCGAGGAGCTCGGTTCCGACGCCTACCTCTATGGCACCGCCGAGCACACCACGTCGGGCCAGCAGATCATCGCCCGGATCGGCACCCGGATGCACAGCGAGAAGGGCACGATCGTGCACCTCGCCCCGCAGCCCGACAAGCTGCACCTCTTCTCGACCTCCACCGAGGAGCGCCTCACCGCCTGACCCAGTCAGTACGACGCGACGCCGGCCCCGGGTGGGTTCGTCCACCCGGGGCCGGCGTCCGCCTGGCAACGCGTGCGGTCTCAGACCGCGGGAGGCGTGCCGATCGGGTGGACCTCGACCGGCTGGTTGATCAGGGTGCCGCCCTGGCCGGGCGTCGCCGAGATCCGCGCGGCGATCTCGAGCGCTCGCTGTTCCGACGCGACGTCGAGCAACCAGAAGCCGGCCAAGACCTCCTTGGTCTCCGAGAAAGGTCCGTCGGTGATGATCGGATCGCCATCCTGGCTGGCACGCACGGTCTTGGCATACTCCGCTCCGGCCAGTCCCTGCGCATCGAGCAGCTCGCCCGACGCCGAAAGATCCGCGTTGATGCCGTGCATGAAGCCGACCATGGCCCGGAGATCCTCCTGCGACCAGTCCTCCAGGTCCTTCCAGCCCTCCGAATTGCCGTGGATAAGCAGCATGTACTTCACCGGTGCACTCCCTCCCTCTGACAAGTCCTTGCAGCCTAATCCCGTTGACGCGATTGCCGGGCCGGGCGTTTGCTCAGCTGGTGACGATCGAGCGCACCAACCCCACAGGCCTGCACGCGACACCCGGATACCACCACGTCACCAAGGTCGAGGCGAAACAGCTGATCTTCCTGGCCGGCCAGTGCCCGTTGACCGCCTCTGGCGACCTGGCCGACGGCGGCCTCGAGGGCCAGACCGACCAGGTGATCCAGAACATCCTGCTGGCGCTAGAGTCGGCCGGCGCCGACCCGGAGGACGTCGTACGGACCGTCATCTATGTGGTCAGCTCGGTCCGCGATGAGCTCTCCGTCGTCTGGGACCGGCTCAATGCCTCGCCCCTGGCTCCCGCCTTCAGCACTGCCAGCACCTTGCTCGGAGT
>JAWWOY010000496.1:0-3042 GCA_033851195.1 Kribbellaceae bacterium
GAACTGGCTGACCAGGTGATGGGCCTTGCGCTCAGGCTCGTCGAGGCGCCGGATCAGCAGGTCGACACCGAGCCGGGCGATCTCGGCGACGGAAGGCGCGACGCTGGTCAGCGATGGGTTACTGAAGCGTGCCTCCTCGATGTCGTCGAACCCGACGACGGCCAGATCGACCGGCACGCGAACGTCGTACTCGGCTAACGCGACGAGCGCTCCCAGGGCCAGCGAGTCGTTGAGGGCGAAGATCCCGTCCGGTGGACGGTCACCTTGCTCGAGCAATTCGGCGACCGCGGTCCGCCCGGCTTCGCGCGTCCAGGAGGTCGCCAGCTCCCACCGCGCGTCGAACTCGACGCCTGCATCTGCCAAAGCCGTCAGAAAACCACGACGGCGAAGCTGCCCCGACTTGTTGGCGTTCGCGTCGCCCAGCAAGGCGATTCTGCGCCGACCGAGTTCCAGCAGATGTGTGACTGCAGCGTGCGCGCCCTCCGAGTTCGGGATGGCCACGTGGTCGAACGGACCAGGGATGTGGCGGTCGCCGATCAGGACGAGCGGGTACGCCGCGCCGGCAGCCATCTTCGCGTCGGTCTTGGTCAACTCAACGGCGCTCATCAAGGCACCGTCGGTCAGGCTGCTCCGGCCGCCGCTCAGTACCAATCGCTCGCGGTCCCGGTGGCCACCCGTCACCTCGATCATCACGGTCAGGTCGTGCAGTTCGGCCTGGTGGACCACCGCCTCGGCGAGGTCTGCGAAGTACCGCTCGCGCAGGCTGGGGACGGCCAGCGCGATCATTCCGGTCCGCCCGAGCCGCAGCCCGCGGGCGGCGGCGCTGCGCCGGTACCCGAGCTCGTCGATCGCGGCCTGAACCTTGACCCGCACTTCAGGTGAAACGTGGACGTACTCATTGACGACGTTCGACACGGTACGAGGCGAGACTCCGGCGAGTCGTGCCACATCGCGCTGCCGCACCGGCACCTGCGGCCCTCCCTCTTCGTCAGGCTGTCCTGTCGCCGAACAGTGTCGCATCGGGCCGTCCAGCCGCTGTCAGCCGTCAGGCTCATCGTCCGGACCAGGCACCCGCGTCCGCTCACCGCTCGAGTACGCCTGGATGATCGCGGTGCAGACTGTCAGTGCCCGAAGCCCGGCAGTGGCCGGCACCGGCGGCTTCTGCCCCGCGGACAAGGCGTCGAGCAGCGCGTCCAGGTACGCGTCGAAGGTCTGCTCGAAGGACCGGCTCCGGTCGTCGAAGTAGCCGGCCTCCCAGACCTGACGGGTCGGATCGCCAGCCCTCGAGAACGTGTAGCGCTTCACGGTATCCTCGATCACCAGCCGCCCGGCCCGCCCGTTCACCTCCAGCCGTTGAGTGTCCGGGTAGGCATACGACGAGCGGTAGCTGCCGACGAGCGATCCCAGCGCGCCGTTGGCGAAGCGGAGCGTTGCGATGACCGTCCCGTGCTCACCTCCGTCGTCGGTCATCTCGGCGGTCACCGACTCGATCTGACCACCGAGATGCTCGAGCATGTCGACGCCGTGGCACTGCGTCTCGATGAGGTTGGCGTACGGGTGGTGCGCACTGCTGCCCTCACCGCCGAACCGCCAGGTCAGGAAGTCCAGCTCCCCCAGCTTCCCGGACGCGATGTCCGCACGCGCCCGCACCACCGGTACGGCGTATCGGTGGTTGAAGTTGATCGCCAAGAAGAGGTCGCGCTCGGCCGCCTCCCGGATCAGCGTCCGGCCTTCAGCCAGGTCGAACACCAGCGGTTTCTCCACCAGCAGCGGGATGCCCCGCGCGATGAGCTGCCTGGTCAGCAGGAAGTGCTCGGTGTTAGGCAGACAGACCGAGACGAGGTCGGGCGCCGTCTCGTCGATCATCCGGCCGACGTCGTCGAAGCCCTGCGTGTGCCAGTCCGCCGCACGTGCCTGCGCGCGCCCCAGGTCGCGTGACCAGATGCCGACCAGGTCCGCGGCCAGATGGTTGCCGAAGGCCCGTGCATGCTGGCGGCCCCATCCACCGGCGCCGACCACCGCGACCCGGACGCGTTCACTCATGGTCGTCCTGCGTGATGACGACCTTGCCCGTCTCCCCGCCGATGAAGGCCTCGAACGCCGCCTCGGTGCTGGACACGTCGAACTGGTGGGTGATCACGCGGCTCACTAGGCCGAGATGCTCCAGCATCAGGGCGTGGTTGGCCTCCAGGTCCGCGAACGGGAAGTACTCGCTGCCGATCACCCCTGCCTCGTTGGATACCAGGTCCGGGGAGACGTCGAGCTCCAGTCCCTGCCCGTGGCCGACGCAGACCAGCACTCCGCGCCGGCCGAGGCGGCGTACGGCGGCGTGCCTGGCGTCGACTCGTCCGCTGCAGTCGACCGCGGCATCGACGAGCGGAAGCTTCGGGACGTCAGGAACGGCCACCGGTTCGCCGCCGAGCTCGGCCGCGAAGTCCAGCCGCCACCGGGACACGTCGCTGATGAACACCGGGAAGTCGGCGCCGAAGCGGAGCTTGGCCATCAGCAGCACACCGAGGCCGACCGGTCCCGCACCGGCGACGTACAGGTCGGTGATGTCCGGGCGCAGACTGAACGCTCGGTCCAGCGCGTGTCCGCTGGTCCCCATCAGGTCGAGCAGTGCGGTAGCGGTCGTGAACGGGACATTGTCGTCGACAGGGAAGAAGATTCGCTCCTCGACCAGTACGAACGGGCCGAGTCCGCCGTCGCGATTGAAGCCCATGTCGCCCCCCTTATCGAGGCAGACATTGGTTGCGCCGTACCGGCAACTGCGACACTGCCCGCAGAAGACCATCAGGTACACGACGCCGCGCGTGCCGA
Organism: Kribbellaceae bacterium; assembly: GCA_033851195.1. Lineage (GTDB taxonomy): Bacteria > Actinomycetota > Actinomycetes > Propionibacteriales > Kribbellaceae > Kribbella. The sequence goes on from JAWWOY010000496.1 coordinate 2,821, forward strand.
TAGGGGTGCTCGTGCCCGGACCCGCAGCGACGACCTCACCAGCCGCCTCGTGTCCCTGCACGACGGTCGTCCCGGCGCGGAAGGCGGCACGGTCGCTGCCGCAGATCGCGTTCGCACGGCTGCGGAGCAGCAGTTGGCCCGGCCCCGGCTCCAGCGGCCGGACCTCGCGGTAGACGACGCGGCCGTCGCCGGCGAGAACAGGGGCAGTAAACGTCATGGGCT
>JAWWOY010000515.1:0-2791 GCA_033851195.1 Kribbellaceae bacterium
TTCACCGCGTTGATCTTGACGACCGTCCCGGACTTGACGGTGAGCACCGAGGGTCGGTCGATGGGGAACCAGCCCCACAACGAGTTCTCCTTGGTGGCCTGGAGCAGTACGTCGTACTTGGGCTTGCTCGCGCCGGTGATCCCCTGCGGCAGCGGTGCGGCCGAGGCGCCTTCGGTAGTGAGGGCGGTTCCGAGGGTCAAGCCGGCGCCGGCCGCGGTAGCTGCCTGGAGCACCCGGCGACGGCTGAGTCGCGAACGGGCGACCTGGGTGGACTGGTTCTGATCAGGTGAGGTGGGCGGTTGCACAAATACCTCCGTGTCAGGTGTCTATGACGGCTATGACCCTGTCCAGCGAGTGTTTCCTACATCGATGAACCATGTTTCCGGATTGTAAAATTGTTGAACAAGACGGTCGGAATCAGCACGTCGGCTCGGCTGGGTAGGGTCGGGGGTGTGAGCGACGGACTGTTCGATCTGCCTGGTGCGCCTGTCCCTGCTCGTGGTGGCGGGAGCTTGGCGGATGTCGACCACAGTTCGGCTCCGCTTGCGGTGCGGATGCGGCCCCGCAGTCTGGATGAACTGGTCGGCCAGCAGCATTTGCTGTCGCCGGGTTCGCCGCTGCGCCGCTTGGTCGAGGGTGACCAGCCGATGTCGTTGCTGCTGTGGGGTCCGCCCGGCACCGGCAAGACCACCATCGCGGCCGTCGTCTCGCACGCGACCAACCGGAGGTTCGTGGAGTTGTCCGCGGTCACGGCCGGGGTGAAGGAAGTACGCCAGGTCATCGACGGAGCCCGTCGCGACCTGGCCCGGCCCGGCAAGACCGTCGAGACCGTGTTGTTCATCGACGAGGTGCACCGCTTCACGAAGGCCCAGCAGGACGCGTTGCTGCCGGGCGTGGAGAACCGCTGGGTCACACTGGTCGCCGCCACGACCGAGAATCCGTTCTTCTCGGTGATCTCGCCGCTGCTTTCCCGCTCCTTGCTGCTGACGCTGGAATCGCTCACCGACGACGACATCGCCGTTCTGCTGGATCGTGCGCTGGAGGACGAGCGCGGGCTGAACGGTGAGTTCGAACTGGCCCAGGACGCGCGAGACCACCTGTTGCGGATGGCCGGTGGAGACGCCCGCCGCGCCCTGACCTATCTCGAGGCCGCCGCGGGCGGTGCGCAGGCGAAACAAGCCGGGTTGACCCGTCGTACGGGCTCTGAGGACGACAGCGCGGCCGCCGGTCAGGATGGCCCGGCCGTGATCGACCTGGTGACGCTGGAGACGGCGGTGGACCGGGCCGCGGTGCGGTATGACCGGGCCGGTGACCAGCACTACGACGTGGCCTCGGCGCTGATCAAGTCGATCCGCGGCTCCGACGTGGACGCGGCGATGCATTACCTGGCCCGGATGATCGAGGCGGGGGAGGACCCGCGCTTCATCGCCCGCCGCCTGGTCATCTCGGCCAGCGAGGACATCGGCATGGGCGACCCGACCGCCCTCGGTGTCGCGGTGGCCGCTGCCGACGCGGTCCAGTTGATCGGTATGCCGGAGGCCAGGATCAACCTCGCCCAGGCGGTGGTCGCGCTGGCGCTCGCGCCCAAGTCCAACGCGGTGATCATGGCGATCGATGCTGCCATCGCGGATGTGAAGGCGGGCAAGGTCGGCCCGGTGCCGGCCCACCTGCGTGACGCGCACTACGCCGGCGCCAAGAAGATCGGCCACGGCTCGTCGTACCAGTACTCCCACAACGACCCACGCGGCGTGGTCGCGCAGCAGTACGCGCCGGACGTGGTTGATGACGCTGAGTACTACAAACCCACCCGTCGCGGTGGTGAAGCCGCGTACGCCGACCGGCTGGCCAAGATCCGCGAGATCCTCCGCAACCGCTGACCAGTTCCCGACGGCCGCTCCGATCAAGGCCGGCAACAGCGAGCCTGAAATCTTTGAATCTGGCTTTGATTATATTGGCTGAGATTCGCGTGAATTGATTTCAAGAAAAGGGTTGTCAATGTTGCCGCCCGGGCGAACACGAATAGCGTTCGGCCGATCACTGACCGGGTTCCGGATAGTCGGTGGTTTACGCCCGGACGATCCTGGTCCAAGGAAACAATCTGCCTGGTCCTGCCTGCGACTGCGTGTCGCCCCGAGGTTCGTGCACAGCCGAGAGGTCCTTGGAATGTAGCCGCAGGCAAGCGTTGGAAGGTAGCCCTGGGCAAGCGGCCGAACACGCTCGGAATCGTCACCCTTCGGTGCCGCGGGCTTACTTATCGAGTTCGTGACAAGCTAATGATTTGAGCCTATTGTTTCATTTGTCGGTTTTAACCGACATTGCTGGCCGGGGGGTCGGTCGCGAGGTTAGCGGGGGAGTGAGTTTCCGTTGGCCTCTGCATGGGTCAGAGAGTTTCTCACTACGGGGGTTCCACGGTAATGACAAAAGTTGCTGGTCTGCGCGCCGGCGCGGTTGGTTGCGGCGTTTCATCGAGGTCGGTGACCGGAAGTGGGTTTGGTCACGGGCGTCGATCGCGTGTGGGGGGTGACTTTCTGTGACCGACTTCGTTGCGTCCGACGGGTTGGCCGATCCGGCTGAGTTGCGCCCGGCAGCGGTTGGAGACCGTCGTCGGCCGGTGTGGGTGATGCCAGATCAGGTTCCGGCGATCGTGCCACGGTCGGCCCGGTTCACCGAGGCTCGCTGGATCGCGGAGTACCGCCGGGCGGCGCTCGCCGGCGACCTGGTCGCAGCGCTGATCGGCGTCTCAGTGGCGCTGGTGGCCCGGTTCGGAGCCCAGATCAACCTGGGCTACGTC
>JAWWOY010000520.1:0-10517 GCA_033851195.1 Kribbellaceae bacterium
GTAGCCGGCAAGGAGGCTGCGGGCGACCTAGTGGAGGTATTGCCGGCTACTGAGGCCGACGCGGGGGAGATCCACGCTTTGCAGCGCGCGGCGTATCTCTCGGAGGCCCAGGTCTACGACGATCTGACGATTCCGCCTTTGCAGGAACGCCTGGAAGGCATGGTCGAGCGGATTACTCAGGGGGTCGTGTGGAAGGCGGTAGTCGGTAGCAGGATCGTCGGAGCGGTCCACGTCGCTGGGGAGGGCGAAGTTGCCCGGATCGGCCGACTGATGGTGGCTCCGGACTGGCAGGGCAAAGGCGTTGGTACCAAGCTGCTGCGGGTGGCTGAACAGACCGCGCCCGCCCACGTCACGTCGTACGAGCTGTTCACGGGTTCGCAGAGTGAGGGAAACCTGCGGCTCTACCGGAAGGCTGGTTACCGTGAGGTGCGACGGGAGCCACAGACGGCGAAGGTAGAGCTGGTCGTGCTGGTCAAGCGCCGTCGCCGACGCTGAGGATGGCCGGATTTCGTGGCGGCTGGGCCCATGTGGCAAACTTGGTCGCTGTGCCAGTTCGGTGCTCCTGCCACAGGGGGTGACCGCCGACGGCAGCCTCCGAGACTCCTCCGCACCGAGCATTCGTGGGTGACCTGTGGCACGCGCGAGAGAGAGACACCTGATGAGCAAGGTCCTGAACGAGCTCGACGATGCGAGCAAGCGCGACGATATCCCCGCCTTCCGTCCTGGTGACACCGTCAAGGTGCACGTGAAGGTCGTCGAGGGCAGCCGGTCCCGTGTCCAGGTGTTCCAGGGTGTCGTGATCCGCCGTCAGGGTGGTGGCCTGCAGGAGACCTTCACGGTCCGCAAGGTCAGCTTCGGCGTCGGCGTCGAGCGGACGTTCCCGGTGCACACCCCGATCGTCGACAAGGTCGAGGTCGTCACCCGCGGCGACGTGCGCCGCGCCAAGCTGTACTACCTGCGCGAGTTGCGCGGCAAGGCGGCCAAGATCAAGGAGAAGCGGGACATTCCGGCCTCCTGAGCGTCGTAGCGACGACGGTCAGGTATGGCGCCGAGCGCTGCGACTCGGGCTCGCCCGGTAGCGAAAAGGGCGCGTCGCAGCAGCAAAGGACGTCACCGGCGGCTCAAGAAGCGGAACCCGCTGGCGAGCCTCTTGGTCGAAATCACCACCGTGACGGTTCTGGCGTTGGTCATCACGGTCGTCCTGCGGCTGTTCGTCGCCGAGGCGTTCTACGTACCCTCGGAGTCGATGTACGACACGCTGACGACGAACGACCGTATTCTGGCCGAGAAGGTCAGTTACCTGCACCGCGACGTCGCCCGTGGCGACATCGTCGTCTTCAAGGACCCCGGCAACTGGCTGAACGAGGAGCAGAAGGCTCCCGGTACGCTCCGCCAGATCGGCGAGTTCGTCGGCATCCTGCCGCGCAGCGGCGAAGGACACCTGGTCAAGCGGGTGATCGGCGTCGGCGGTGATCGGGTGGTCTGCTGCGATCGCTCGGGCCGGATTACCGTGAACAGTATTCCGCTCGACGAACAGGAGTATCTGCTGAAGGACGCGAAGCCGTCCCTGCAGCCGTTCAACGTCCTGGTACCGCCGGGCGACCTGTGGGTGATGGGCGACAACCGGGCCGAATCCGCCGACTCCCGGGCGCACATGGGCGGCCCCGGCGGAGGGTTCGTCCCCGTCGCCAACGTGGTTGGCCGTGCCTGTTGCGTAATCTGGCCGTCTGACCGGATGACGATGCTGCGTCAACCGGAAACCTTCAAGAACCCGGGGCTGAAGAAGTGACTGAGACACCGACACCGACACCGACACCGGCGGCGACGCAAGAGCGCGCCAAGCGTCATCGCTCTGGCCTCGCGGCCGCAGGCCGCGAGTTCGTGCTGATCGTGGTCGGGGCGCTCATCGTCTCGTCGATCCTGCGGGCTTTCGTCGGTCAGATGTTCATCATCCCGAGCGAGTCGATGCAGAACACCCTGCTCGTCGGTGACCGGGTGGTGGTCGAGAAGCTCACCGATCCCCAACGCGGCGACGTGATCGTGTTCGAGGATCCGGGCGGCTGGCTGGGCCCGGCGGAGAGCGGCCAGAAGCGTGGCTCGATCGGCCGGTTCTTCGAGGTCGTCGGACTGCTGCCGGACTCCAGCCATGGTCACCTGATCAAGCGCCTGATCGGCCTGCCCGGCGACAAGGTGGCCTGCTGCGACGCCAAGGGCAGGCTGATGGTGAACGGCAAGCCGCTCGATGAGACCAGCTATCTGTACCCCGGTGACGCACCCTCGCAGATGCAGTTCCAGGTCACGGTGCCGGCCGGCCGGGTCTTCGTGATGGGTGACCACCGGTCCGAGTCCGGCGACTCCCGAGTGCATCTGGGCGATACAAGTCCGGGGGGCGGTCCGCCGGGTGACGCCGCGTTCGTGCCGATGAACAAGATCACCGGTCGCGCAATCTGGGTGGTCTGGCCGGCCAACAACTTCGCCAAGCTGGGCAAACCGGCCACCTTCGACACGGTACCCGCGCCCGGACCCGCCCCGGACAAACCCTCCATCTCGATGACGGGGCCGCCGAAATGAACAGGGCATCGGTGCGAAACGAGGCGCGGCGGAGGCAGGCATGAGCGCCCTGCCGAGAGGCAGCACCGTCCGCCGCGATGCGGGCCTGTACGGCTATGAGCGGGCGCTCCGGCGTGTCGGGCTGGACCCGATCGCCGGCGTGGACGAGGCAGGCCGTGGGGCCTGCGCGGGACCACTGGTCGCCGCCGCGGTGATCCTGCCGGACGGCAAGCGCGGCCAGGTCCCCGGCCTGGCGGACTCGAAGCTGCTCACCGCGAAGGCGCGGGACCGCTGCTACGAGGAGGTCCGTGACCGGGCGCTGGCCTGGACGGTGGTCTCGATCGAGGCCGCGGAGTGCGACCGGCTCGGCATGCACGTCGCGAATGTCGAGGCGCTCCGGCGGGCGTTGTTCCGGCTTGACCAGCGGCCGGCGTACGTGCTGACCGACGGATTCGGGGTGGACGGCCTCGGCGTGCCGGGACTGGCGATCTGGAAGGGTGACCGGGTAGCGGCCTGTATCGCAGCCGCCTCGGTGATCGCGAAGGTGACCCGGGACCGGATCATGGAGCGCTGGCACCAGACCTATCCGCAGTACGACTTCGCGATTCACAAGGGATACTGCACCCCGGAGCATCAGGCCGCCCTTGATGAACACGGTCCGTGTCCGCAACATCGTCGACGGTTCGAGAATGTCCGTCGCAGTCTGCGGCCCGATATGGGACAGAATGTGACCAGTCCCACCGGAGTGGAGAACCGATGAGCGCTGACGACCTCGAGAAGTACGAAACCGATATGGAGCTTCAGCTCTACCGGGAGTACAAGGACGTCGTCGGGATCTTCAAGTACGTGGTGGAGACCGAACGGCGCTTCTATCTGTGCAACGCGGTCGACCTGAAGGTCCGGACCGAGGGCGGTGATGTCTACTTCGAGGTGACGATGGCCGATGCCTGGGTCTGGGATGTCTACCGGTCGGCCCGGTTCGTGAAGAACGCCAAAGTGGTCACCTTCCGCGATGTGAACATCGAGGAACTGGCGAAGTCGGACCTCGAGGTGCCGAAGGACTCCGACTTCGGCCGCTGACGCGCCGGTGCGGGTCATGTCGCGGACAGCCGCCAGCCGTCCTCGAGCTGCTCGACGAAGCCGGCCTGCTCGAGCGCTTGCAGCGACTCCTGGACCGTCTGGGCTGCCAGTCCTGCTGTTCTGGCGATGCTCGTCGCTGTCGCCGACCGGAGCACCGGTACGGCGTCCAGCACGCGGCGGGTGTCCTCGCTGAGACGGTCGGCGGGTTGCTCAGGGCTGTGCGGATACCGCGTGAGCGCTTGGCCGAGTGGTGCCACCGCCTCCAGGATGTCCGCGACGCACGTCACCAGCACCGCGTTGCGCTCACGGACGAGTAGGTGCACGCCCTCCGACATCCGCGATGTGATCGGTCCCGGTACCGCGAGCACAGCCCGGCCGCACTGCTCGGCCCAACCCGCACTGTTCAGCGCTCCACTGCGAATCGCCGCCTCCGCGACCACCGTGCCGAGCGAGCAGGCGGCGATCAGCCGGTTCCGGGCGAGGAAGCGCAACTTGGTGGGCGAACACCCGGGCGGTAGCTCGCTGACGAGCAGGCCTTCCTCGGCTATCCGGCTGAACAACGCGGTATTGCCCTTCGGGTAGCTGACGTCGACACCGCAGGCGAGCACAGCCACGGTCAGCCCGGCACCTGCCAGGGCGCCGCGATGTGCCGCGGCGTCAACGCCGTATGCGCCGCCTGACACCACCGGTACAGCATTGTCCGCGAGCCCTGCTGCAAGCTCGGCCGCGACATGTTCCCCGTACGACGAGCAGGCCCGGGCGCCGACCAGGGCGACGGAACGCTCGGTGGCCTGTCGGAGGTTCGCCGCCCCGCGGACCCAGAGCCCGAACGGAACCCCGCCACGCCGGCTCTGCTGACCCGCCTCGGCAAGAACCTCGACCTGCTCGGGCCATTCGTCGTCGCCGGGGATCACGAAGCGGGCGCCGGCCGCCTGAGCACGCTCCAGGTCGCGCTCAGGCCGTACGTCGGCCAGCCGTGCGGCCCACCGGGCGACCTCTGGGGCGCCGGTGTGCAGCAATTCCCAGATCTCGACGGCCGCCAGTCCCTCGAAGGCCTCCAGCGCAGCCGGATCACCGGGCTCGACCACCCTGGATAGGCCGGCTCGGGCGATCCTCTCGTGATCCCGGGCCGCGGCGAGGTCCTCGGTGCCATCGCAGTCCTGCGGGAGATCTGTCTTCGTCATGCCGCGTCGTTCCTGATCGATCGGGCGTCGGCAAGCCTGGTCAGAGGCGCGCCGCTGCGGAGTTGGTAGGCCTCATTGGTCAGTTCCTCGGTCGGCTGGTCGAAGCCCTCGAGATCGGCGAGAGTCCAAGCCAGCCTGACCACGCGGTCCAGGCCACGAGCCGTGAGCCGCCCCTCGGTGTACTTGTCGTCCAGAACTTTCTGGCAGTCGGTATCGAGTGGGTGGTCGCGGCGAAGCACCGGCCCGGGAACATCACTGTTCAGTGCCCAGGGCGTGTCGCGGTATCGGAAGCTCTGTCGATCCCGGGCCGCTGCCACCCGCGCGGCCACCGTGGCGGTCGACTCGGGAGCGTCGTCCTCGCCATCGCCTCGCGGCGACTGGAGGATGTGGCGCTGGATGTCGATCCGGTCCTTGATCGGTCCGCTGATCCGCTGCTTGTACCGGGTGACCACAGGTGGGCTGCAGTTGCAGATGCCACGGGGTGTGTCCGCCTGGCCGCACGGACAGGGATTGGCTGCCAGCACGAGCAAGAATCGGGCCGGGAACTTCGCCACCGCCGCGGCCCGATGAACTTCGATCAGGCCCGACTCGAGCGGCTGACGCAGAGTGTCCAGCGTCAGTGGGTGCATTTCGGGCGCCTCGTCGATGAACAAAATGCCGCGGTGGGCGCAGCTGATCGCTCCCGGCCGGGGCATGCCCGAGCCACCTCCGATCAGGCTGGCCAGCGACGCCGTGTGATGCGGCGCGATGAACGGTGGACGGGTGACCAGCTCTGCCTCGCCCGTCAGCAGCCCGGCGAGCGAGTGCACTGCCGAGACCTCCAGCGAGTCGTCCGTGCTCAGATCAGGCATCAGTCCGGCCAGCCGCTCGGCCAACATCGTCTTACCCGCGCCCGGCGGTCCGTGCAAGTAGATGTGATGCCCGCCGGCCGCGGCTGCCTCGATGGCGCGGCGACCCTCCGTCTGCCCGATCACCTCGCTGAGGTCGACCTCCGGGATCCGCCGGGCAAGGGACTCCGACATCAACCGCGGCTCGGCCCTGGGCGGATCCTCGTCCGGGATCTCCGTGCCGCGCAGGATCGCGAGCACCTGTCGCAGCGACCGCACGCCATACACCTCGATGCCTGGCACCAGGCCTGCCTCGCCGGCGTTCAGCTCGGGAACCACGACCCGCGCCAAGCCGGAGCGGGCCGCGGCCAGCGTCATCGCGAGCGTGCCGCGCACCTCGCGGACCCGGCCGTCGAGTCCGAGTTCACCTATGATCGCGGCCTGCCGCAAGTGCCGGCCATCGACCGCTCCGGCCGCAGCCAGCAGCGCGCAGGCGATCGCGACGTCGTAGTGCGAGCCGGTCTTCGGCAGCGTCGCCGGGGACAGGCCGATGGTGACCTTGCGGTCCGGGAACTTCTCGCCACTGTTCACCACCGCTGCCCGGACCCGGTCCCTCGCCTCCGACAACGATGTGTCGGGTAGACCGATCAGCGTGGTCTTCGGCAGGCCGCTGGCGATGTCAGCCTCGACCTCGACCAGGTGCCCCTCCAGGCCGACCAGGGCGACCGACCAGGCCTGCGCGAGCGGCATCAGGCCACCCCCCTGACGTGGTCAAGGGTGGGGGCGCCACGGTGCGGGCAGATCACGCCGATGACGTCGATCCGTACCTCGGCCGGTGTGACCTGGTGCTCCTGCAACCAGCGGCCGACCAGCCGGCGCAGTGTGGCGAGCTTGCGATAGGTCACGGACTCCAGCGGGCTGCCGTAGTTCAGCCCGCGCCGCGTCTTCACCTCACAGACGACCAGCGCCGCACCCTCCCGGGCGACGATGTCGATCTCACCGATCTCACAGCGCCAGTTGCGCTCGAGAATCGCGAAACCGGCCTTCGCTAGATACCTGGCGGCGAGCTCCTCGCCGTACTGCCCGACTGCGTCCTTGGTCCGCATCGATGACCACCTCCGGCAAAGAACATGCCGGGATCCGGACCGATCTCAGGAACGACTTCGCAACCTGTGGACGAACGGCTCAGAAGTAGGTCAGCTGCGCATGTGCTTGCCGCGGCCGGGCTTCGGCTGACCGGGTGGGGTGCGGATCGCGCGAAGCTCTGAGGTGTCGGACGTCACCCGGATCGCTGGTATCCCGCCGGTCCCCGGGTCGGTGTCACCCAGGTCGAAGTCCCAGCTGTCCTCGTTCGCCAGCCGGCTGTGCCAGCGGCCGTAGAGGCCGTAGATCGCCAGCCCGAGGAGCATCCAGATGCCGAACTTGGTCCAGGTGCTCGTCTGCAGGTTCAGCATCAGCCAGACCGTCGCGGCCAGCGACAGCAAGGGAACCAGCGGCACCAGCGGAACCTTGAAGCCGCGCTCCAGGTCCGGCTCGGACCGCCTCAGCGTCAGCACACCGACGGCGCAGAAGGCGAAGCAGAAGAGCGCGCCGATGACGAGCAGTTCCTCGAGCTCCAGCACCTTCGGGTACAAGGTCAGGGCGACCGCTGCCAGGCCGGCCGCAGTGGCTGCGCGGGCGGGCGAGGAGTAGACCCGGCTGACCCGGCCCAGGCTCTTCGGCAGCAGCCCGTCCCGGCCCATGTTGAACAGCACCCGGCTCTGCGCGATCAGCACCACCATGATCACTGTCATCAAGGCCAGCAGCGCCCCGAGATTGACCACGTTGGCAGCCCAGCCGGCGCCTGCCGCAGTCATCGCCTCCGACACCGGTGCGCCACCACCGAGCTGGGCGTACGGCCGCATGCCGACCAGCACGACCGCCATCGCGACGTACAGGAGGGTGACGGCACCGACGCCCAGCAGCATGCCCTGCGGCACTGTCTTGCGGGGATTCCGGGCGTCCTCGGACGCGGTCGCGATCAGGTCGAACCCGATGAAGGCGAACACGATCGAGCTGGCCGCCGTGAAGATGCCCATGGTCCCGAAGGCGCCGAAGGACGAGTCCAGGATCCAGCCGAGCATGGTCGGGCTCGCCGTGGCGGGAGCGGCCCGCGCCATCGGCACGAACGGGTGATAGTTCGCCGTGTTGATATGCGTCGCGCCGACCACTACGACCAGTAAGATCACGGCGACCTTGGCCAGTACGACGACGGTGAGGACCCGGGCGGACAGCTTGGTGCCGGTCACTACCAGAGCGGTCAGGATCAGCAGCAGGATCGGCGCGACCAGATTGATCTTGGCCTCGGGACCGAAGAACTGGGCGACGCCGCTGGGCAGCACGATGCCGAATCCGTCCAGCGTGGCCAGGAAGTACGCCGACCAGGCTCTGGCCACGATCGCGGCCGCGGTGACCAACTCCAGCACCAGGGCCCAGCCGACCAGCCAGGCCCACATCTCGCCGAACGTCACATAACTGAACGTATATGCGCTTCCTGAGACGGGGATGGTCGAGGAGAGCTCCGCGTAACAGGCTGCTGCGAGCACGCAGACCACCGCGGCGATCAAGAACGACACGATCACGGCAGGGCCGGCGACGGTGGCCGCCTGCTTGCCGCTGAGGCTGAAGATGCCGGACCCGATCATCACGCCAAGTCCGAGGACGACAAGGTCGCGACGACCGAACAGCCGCGGCAATCGGTGTCGCGCATCTTCGACTCGAGTGAACGCCGACTCGACCGGCAGGCGCCGGCCTACGGTCTGTCCGTTCGCTGAGGGGGCCATGGTCAGGGGTGCCTCCGTTGCTACTAGGGCAATCGGGCCGAACAGTAGTCGACCCGTGAGCTATGGACCAGACCTCCCTCTGTCTCACGCTGCCTCAACACCGCGCGGTGGCTTGCGATGCCGCTCCCGCTCCCGCATGGTCAGGACATGGCGCCGGACGTAACCAGCGAGATCCCCTCCCGATCGGAGGGTTTCGCCGTGTTATTGGCCGACTACGAACGGCACCTGACGGCGGAAAGGGACCTCAGTAAGCATTCCGTGCGAGCGTACATTGGCGACATCGCGGATTTAATCAACCATTTGATTCGGCTTGGTCACGATGATCTGAACGGCCTGGACATCAGGGGGCTCAGATCCTGGCTGGCCAAGCAGCAGAGCCTCGGCAAGGCGCGCAGCACGATGTCCCGCCGGGCCACGGCCGCTCGGGTCTTCACTGCCTGGGCACAGCGAACGGGCCGGATCAGCACTGACCCGGGCGCCCTGCTCGCGAGTCCCCAGCCGCACAAGACCCTGCCCGGCGTGCTCGGACAGGCCGAGACCAGGGCCGTGCTGGCTGCCGCGGCGGTGGCGGCCGACGACGGCAGCGCGATCGGTCTGAGGGATCTCGCGATCATGGAGTTGCTCTACGCAACGGGTATCCGGGTCGGTGAGCTGTGCGCTCTGGACGTGGACGATCTGGACTCCTCCCGCCGGGTGGTGCGCGTGTTCGGCAAGGGCCGCAAGGAACGCTCCGTCCCGTACGGCGTCCCCGCGGCCGCGGCGGTGGACGGCTGGCTGGTCCGGGGTCGGCCCGCGGTTGTGCAGCCTGGCGGTGGGCCGGCGCTGTTCCTGGGTGCGCGCGGCGGGCGGATCGACCAGCGCATCGTGCGCCGCCTGGTTCATGCCCGGATCGGAGCCGTGGACGCCCCCGACCTGTCGCCGCACGGATTGCGGCACACGGCCGCGACGCACCTGCTCGAAGGCGGGGCGGACCTGCGCAGCGTGCAGGAGTTGCTCGGTCATGCGTCGCTCGCGACGACACAGGTCTACACGCACGTCTCGGGTGAACGGCTGCGACATGTGTACGAGCAAGCCCATCCACGGGCCTGACGACCTGCCCCAGCCCCTCTCCTGCACCAACCGCGACGGCGGATACGGCAGACTGCGGAGCATGCGGGTTTCGGCGAAGTCTGACTATGCGCTGCGGGCGCTGATCGAGATCACCCAGCGCTGGGTCGACAACGATCCCACCGTGGTGTCGGCCGAGGAGTTGAGCCGGGCGCAGGGGATCCCGCACGGCTTCTTGCAGGGCATCCTCGCGGATCTCCGCCGGGCAGGGGTGCTCACCAGCCAGCGGGGACAGTCCGGCGGCTGGAAGCTGGCAATAGATCCCAACGAGGTGTCGGTGGCCGACGTGATGCGGGCCGTCGACGGACCGATCGTGAGCATCTCCGGCGTCCGGCCTGAGAGTGTCGCCTACAACGAGCGGGCGGTCGTGCTGCAGCGGGTCTGGATCGCCGCCCGAGCCAGTCTGCGCGACGTGCTGGAGCACACCACCCTGACGGACCTGGCCATGGCCAAGCTGCCGCCTGGTGTCGAGCGCCGCTCCAAGGACGAGGACGCCTGGCAGGCCCGCGTTCCTGGCAGTTGATCGCATCAGTGCCGCCTGATCAGCAGACCGCCGCCCACGGTGCCCAGTGCGGCGAGCCCCACCACGATCGCCGCCGCAGCGCCTCCGCCATCCCCGCCTGCGCCGTCCTTGACCGGACCTGTCACGGCAGTAGTCACCGCAGCCGCAGGCAGAGTTGGTGGTGGGATGCTTCCGTCCCGCGCGGCGGCGCTGAGCGGTAGGAGCCGCACGGGCCTAGAGCTCAGCAGCGACAGCGGGTCTAGATACTCGTCGCCTTTGCGCAGGCCCCAGTGCAGGCACACGGCCGGGGCGCAGTGGCTACCCGCGGCTGAGAGCCGGCCGATCGGCTGGCCGGCCTTGACGGTGGCACCCGTCCGGACCGAGGCGACCACCGGCTCGTAGGTCGTCCGGATCGGCCCCTGCGAGACGACGACAACGCCCAGGC
>JAWWOY010000534.1:0-9410 GCA_033851195.1 Kribbellaceae bacterium
GGATCCGGTCACGCTGCGGCGCGGCATCGGGTACGTGATCCAGCAGGCCGGTCTGTTCCCGCACAAGACCGTGCTGGACAACGTTGCGACCGTCCCCAAGTTGCTCGGCTGGGACAAGAAGAAGACCCACGCGGTGGCGATGGAGTTGCTGGAGCGGGTCGGACTCGACCTCAAGCTGGCAAAGCGGTACCCGGCCCAGCTGTCCGGGGGCCAGCAGCAACGAGTTGGTGTGGCCCGGGCGCTGGCAGCGGATCCACTGATCATGCTGATGGATGAGCCGTTCAGTGCGGTCGACCCGATCGTGCGGCACCAGTTGCAGGAGGAACTGCTCCGGCTGCAGCGTGACATCGGCAAGACGATCGTGTTCGTCACCCACGACATCGACGAGGCGATCAAGCTCGGCGACAACGTGGCCGTGCTCCGGGTCGGCGGCAAGTTGGCCCAGTTCGCACCGCCGGCCGAGCTGCTGGCCAACCCGACCGACGAGTTCGTCGAGAACTTCATCGGCCAAGACCGCGGCTACCGTGCGCTGACCTTCCTGAAGGCTGACGACCTGCCGCTGGCTCCGGTTCCCACCGAGTTGGCTGTCGGCGACGACGGCAAGCCGCTCGGCTGGCGGACCACTGGTGCTGATGAACTGGCTCCGGTCGGCGCCGTCTTCCAGCGGGGCGACTCGCTGCGGGCGGCTATGGACGCCGTACTGACTTCTCCGGTCGGGCAAGGGGTCTGCGTCGACGAGGCCGGCAAGGCCCTCGGGGTGATCGACCAAACCGCCCTGGCCGGGGTGCTTCACCAATGACCTGGGTGAGCGACAACTCCGCAATGATCTGGGACCAGTTGCGGCAGCATCTCTACCTGGCACTCGTCCCGATGGTGCTGGGACTGCTGATCTCCATTCCACTGGGTTACGTGGCCACCAGGTTCAGCTGGCTCGCCAACCCGCTGGTCGCGCTCGGTGGCGTGCTCTACTCGCTGCCGTCGATCGCGCTGTTCATCGTGCTTCCGGCCATCCTCGGTACCCAGGTACTGTCCCCGGTCAACATCATCGTCGCGCTGACGATCTACGCGGTCTCGTTGCTGATCCGCAACGTGATCGACGGCCTGCGTTCGGTACCGGAGGAGGTATTGCAGGCGGCAGTGTCGGTGGGCTATGGAACGCTGCGGCGGGTGGTGACCATCGACCTGCCCATCGCCGTCCCGGTGATCTTCGCCGGGCTGCGCGTCGTCACGGTCGCGAACATCTCGATGGTGAGTGTCGGAGCGATCATCGGCATCGGCGGGCTCGGTGAGCTGTTCACCCTGGGCTTCCAGCAGGCCTTCCTGACCCCGATCGTGGTCGGCGTGGTGCTGTCGCTCGCGCTCGCCCTGGTTGCGGACGTGCTGCTCGTAACGTTGCAGCGGCTGCTGACGCCATGGGCCCGGGTCAACTCGCCGGTGAAGGAGGCCTGACATGTTCCAGGGATTCCTCGACTTCATCAGCGACCCGGCCAACTGGTCCGGCGCCGAGGGCATCGGCGACCGGATCCTGCAGCATCTCGCCTACACCTTCGGTTCGCTCGGTATCGCGACGGTGATCGCGCTGCCGATCGGGTTGCTGATCGGCCACACCCGGCGCGGCGCCTTCGTGGCGATCAACCTCGGCAACGCGGCCCGTGCGCTGCCGACCCTGGGTCTGCTGACCCTGATCGTGCTGCTGATCGGCATCGGCCCGGTACCGGTGATCACCGCCCTGGTGGTGCTCGGCATCCCGCCGATTCTCGCTTCGACGTACGCTGGGGTGTCCGGGGTCGATCGGGCCACCATCGACGCGGCCCGGGGGATGGGCATGACCGAGCAGGAGATCCTCACCAGGGTGGAGATCCCGATCGCCCTGCCACTCATCATCTCTGGTCTGCGCAGCGCCACGCTGCAGATCGTGTCCACCGCAACCGTTGCCGCGTACGTCGCTCTGGGCGGGCTCGGCCGCTATGTCATCGATGGGCTCAGCCTGCGGGACTTCCCGCAGATGCTCACCGGCGCTGTCCTGGTCGCCCTGCTGGCGATCCTGCTCGACCTGGCCTTTGCCGTCATCGCCAGGTTTGCGGTCTCCGCCGGCCTGACCGGGCGGCTCCGCAAGAAGACCGACACCATGACCACCACTGCCCCGGCAACGGCCGAGGCGTAGCTTCAAACGGACTCCTGGAGGATCCCGTGTTCAGAAGAACCTTCATCCGCAGCGCCATCGCCGCGACGGCCGTTCTCGCCCTCGCCGCGTGCGGAGGTGGGGGCGACCCGCTGTCCGGTGGTAGCAGTGCGGGCGGTGGCTCGGCCCCCGCCAAGGTCGACTCCCTCACGGTCGGCTCGGCCAACTTCCCGGAGAGCCAGCTGCTCGCCGAGATCTACGCCCAGGCGCTGGAGGCCAAGGGCATCAAGGTGACCAAGAAGCTCAACATCGGTGCCCGTGAGCTCTACATGGCCGCGATCCAGGACAAGTCGGTCGACCTGCTGCCGGAGTACACCGGTGCCACCCTGGTCTACTTCAAGAAGGACGCCACCGAGAACGAGGCGGAGGCCGTCTACAAGGCCATCCCGGCGGTGCTGCCGAAGGGCCTCGAGGTGCTGGACAAGTCCGCGGCCACGGACGAGGACGCGATCGTGGTCACCAAGGCGACGGCCGACAAGTACTCGCTGAAGTCGATCGGCGACCTGAAGGCGGTCAGCAAGGGCATGGTCGCGGGCGGTGGACCCGAGTTCAAGACCCGGACCGCCGGTCTGGCCGGAATGAAGGACAAGTACGGCGTCGAGTTCAAGGAGTTCAAGACGCTCGACCCGGGCGGCCCGCTGAGCCTGAAGGCGCTGCTCGACAACACCATCCAGGTGAGCCAGTTCTTCACCACCCAGTCGGTGATCAAGGACAACAACCTGGTCGTGCTGGATGACCCGCAGCACATCCACCTGCCGAACAACATCGTTCCGCTGATCCGGACCGACCACAAGAGCCCTGACGTCGCCAGCACGCTGAACGCGGTCCAGGCCAAGCTGACCACCGATTCCCTGACCGACATGGTCAAGCGGGTCAGCGGCGGTGCGGAGAGCGCGGACGCGGTGGCCAAGGACTGGCTGTCGAAGAATCCACTGTCCTGATCTTGACCGATTCGTTCGAACAGATGTGGGCGGCGCTGGCCGCCGTCGGCAAGGACCCCTCGACCGGGGGGTACCACCGCGGTGGCTGGACGCCGAGCGAGCGGGAGGCGACGGACTGGTTCGTGGACCAGTGCGCCTCCCGCGGCCTCGCGCTCGAGTCCGACGGCCTCGGCAACCTCGTCGCCTGGTGGGGGACGGCTGATCAGGCCGGAGTGGTCACCGGAAGTCATCTGGACTCGGTGATCGACGGAGGTGCCTTCGACGGGCCGTTGGGGGTGGTGTCGGCGTTGGCGGCGGTGGACCTGCTGCGGGCCGAGGGCTTCACGCCTTCGGTCCCGATCGGGGTGGGTGCGTTCGTGGAAGAAGAGGGCTCGCGGTTCGGGATGCCGTGTCTCGGCTCACGGATCGCCACCGGTGTCCTGCCGGCGGAGAAGGCTCTGGCCTTGCAGGACCGGACCGGGGTCTCGCTGGCCGACGCACTGACCGCGGCCGGGACGGATCCGGCAGGCGTCGGACCCTCGCTTCTGCTCGACCGGATGGCGACCTTCGTCGAACTCCACGTCGAGCAGGGCCGGGCGTTGACCGCGCCGGTCGGTGTGGCCAGCTCGATCTGGCCGCACGGGCGGTTCCGCTTCACCTTCCGCGGTGAGGCGAACCACGCCGGCACCACGTTGATGGAGGACCGGCACGACCCGATGCTGACGTATGCGATGACCGCCCTGGCGGCGAACAAGCAGGCCCGGCTCGCCGGTGCCCGGGCCACCTTCGGCCGCCTGTCGGTCGAGCCGAATGGGACGAACGCAGTACCGTCGCAGGTGACCGCCTGGCTGGACGCGCGGGCGGCTACCGACGAGGCGCTGCAGTCGTTGCTTACGGCAATCACTCGGCAGGCCACTGAGCGGGCCGAGCGGGACGGGACAACCGTGGAGATGGTGGCGGAGTCCGTCTCACCGATCGTGGACTTCCAGCCGGGCCTGCGGGGCCGGCTGGCCGCAGTACTGGAAGGTGCCGTTGGTGCGACGCCGGTGTTGCCGACCGCGGCGGGGCATGACGCCGGGATCTTCTCGGCCGCGGGCATCCCCACGGCGATGCTGTTCGTGCGGAACCCGACCGGGGTCTCCCACTCGCCCGCCGAGTATGCGGAGCTGGACGACTGCCTGGTGGGAGTCGAGGCGTTGGCCGCCGTAGTGCGGGATCTCGCGCGATGACCGCCTATTGGTGCGAGCGGGCGTTGCTGCCTTCGGGACTGGCCGACAGCGTGCTGGTCACGATCGCCGACGGGCGGTTCACCTCGGTGCAAGTCGGCGCGGCGCCCGGGGACGCAGTACGGCTGAGTGGCCTAGTGCTGCCGGGATTGGCCAACTGTCACAGTCACGCGTTCCACCGGGCACTGCGCGGCCGGACGCAGACCGAGCGCGGCACGTTCTGGACTTGGCGCGAGCAGATGTACTCCGTCGCCTCGGTGCTGACGCCGGACAACTACTACCAGCTCGCGCGAGCCGTGTACGGCGAGATGCTGCTGGCCGGGATCACCGCCGTCGGTGAGTTCCACTATCTCCACCACGGCCCGGGCGGCAGCCGGTACGACGAGCCGAACGCGATGGGTGAGGCGTTGATCGCGGCTGCCCGGGATGTCGGCCTGCGGATCGCGCTGCTCGACACCTGCTACGTGTCGGGTGGTATCGACCAGCCGCTCAACTCGGTGCAGGAACGCTTCAGCGATGGTGATGCGTCCGGCTGGGCCTCCCGCGTGCTGGATCTGCGGGGAGCTGACGACGTGGTGATCGGCGCAGCGGCGCACTCGGTGCGGGCCATTCCGCAGGATCAACTGGCCGCGGTGGCGTCCGCGCTGCCGGACGTGCCGCTGCATATTCACCTGTCCGAGCAGGTCGCGGAGAACACCGCCTGCCTCGAGGCCTACGGGCGAACTCCTGCGCAAGTGCTGGACGAGACGGGGTTCCTGAGCCCGCGGACGAGCGCGGTGCACGCGACGCACCTAACCCCGGTGGATGTCGGCCTGCTCGGGAGCTCCGCGACGTACTCGTGCTTCTGCCCGACCACCGAGCGGGACCTCGCCGACGGGATCGGGCCGTCGGTCGCGCTGCGCGCCGCCGGGTCGCGGCTCACCCTGGGCTCCGACAGCCACGCGGTGATCGACCTGTTCGAGGAGATGCGGGCCGTTGAGCTGGACGAGCGGCTCTCGACGCAGGAGCGCGGGCACTGGTCCGCCTCGGGGCTGCTCGCGGCCGCCACTGTCGACGGACACCGGTCGCTGGGATTTCCCGACGCGGGCCGGATCGAGGCCGGCGCGCGGGCGGACCTGGTCGCCGTGAGTCTGCGGAGCGTCCGGACCGCGGGCACGGGGGACTCCGTCGAGACCGCGGTCTTCGCCGCCTCCGCCGCCGACGTGACCGACGTGGTCGCCGACGGTGTCCCGGCAGTGGCCGAAGGCAACCACTTGAAGATGGCGGTGGCCGCCGAGCTGGCCGCCTCGATCGCGGAGGTGACCGCCCGGTGAGCTCGCTGCTGCTGACCGGGATCGGTTCGCTGGTGACGAACGATCCCGCCCACGGTGGACCGCTCGGTGAGCTGCACGACGCGGCGATCGTGGTCGAGGGCGGCAAGATCGCCTGGGTCGGGTCGCGGCTGTCCGCGCCTGCCGCGGACACCTCGGCCGACCTCGGTGACCGGGCGGTGATCCCCGGTTTCGTTGACTCGCACTCGCATCTGGTCTTCGCCGGCGACCGGGCCGAGGAGTTCGCCGCCCGGATGAAGGGAGAGCCGTACGCCGCCGGTGGCATCAGTACGACGGTCAAGGCCACCCGGGCGGCCGCCGACGAGCAGTTGGCCGCGAACGTGGCCCGGCTGGTCGCCGAGATGCGCCGGCAAGGGACCACAACCGTGGAGATCAAGTCCGGCTACGGGCTCACCGTCGCCGACGAGGCCCGCTCGCTGGCGATCGCGGCGGACTTCACCGACGAGACGACGTACCTCGGTGCGCACGTCGTCCCGGCCGAGTTCGCCGACGATCCCGCCGGGTACGTCGAGCTGGTGACCGGGCCGATGCTGGCTGCCGCGGCCAAGCACGCCAAGTGGGTGGACGTCTTCGTCGAGCGAGGTGCGTTCGACGCCGACCAGGCGCGGGCGATCCTGCGCGCGGGGCAGGCCCAGGGATTGTCCGCCAGGGTCCACGCGAACCAGCTGGGCGAGGGCCCCGGCGTCCAGGTCGCCTGCGAGGTTGGTGCCGCTGCCGCGGACCATTGCACGTTCCTGACCGACGCCGATGTGGATGCGCTCGCCTCCGCCGGAGTGGTCGCCGGCCTGCTGCCGGCGGTCGAGTTCTCCACCCGATCTCCGTACCCCGACGCGCGCCGGCTGCTCGACGCCGGCGTGACGGTGGCTCTGGCTACCGACTGCAATCCGGGTTCTGGGTACTCGTCGTCGATGCCGTTCTGCATCGCGCTCGCCGTCCGCGAGATGCGGATGTCCCCTGCTGAAGCGCTCTGGTCTGCCACCGCCGGGGGCGCCGCCGCGCTCCGCCGGACGGACATCGGCCGGTTGACGGTCGGCGCGCGCGCCGACCTTGCGGTACTCGACGCGCCGTCGTACCTGCACCTGGCCTACCGCCCCGCGGTTCCGTTGGTGACCCGGACCTTTGTCGCCGGGCGGTAGGCCGGCTGCTGTCAGCCTGCGGTGCGGAGGTGGTCAAGGACCTCGCTGACCGTGCGCAGCGACTTCGCCTCGGCCGCGACCGGTGACGAACCCTCGATCCCGGAGACCACCCGGCCGTCCGGCTTCACCAGCATCAGGCCGGACTGGTTGGTGAGCACGTAGCCGGGGTGGTTGAACTCGGGCGCGATCTTGGTGAGCAGGGCGATGACGTCGTCGCCCACCTTCGGGTTCGGCCGCTCCTCGAGGACGATCCGGGCGCCCTCGATCTCACTCAACAGCGCGAGCTGGACCTCCCGCTGGTTCTTGCCCCGGACGGTGTCGCGGACCTGGATCGTGTAGACCGCGTACTTCGCGGTCGGGTCGCCCTTGGCGAGCGGGACCCCGGCTTCGACAGCGGTGATCCGGCCGTGCACGACCAGGTCCGAATTCTTGGTCAACTGCCGCAGGTCGGCGCCGGCTAGCCGGTCGTCCACGATCGCGTTCGCCAGGGAGCCGTCCTCGTGCTGGTCGGTGTGCTCGTCCTGCGCCGCGGCCGGCGCTGCCGGTGGCGGAGCGCTGCCGGTTTGCTCGCCGCCGCAGCCTGCGAGTGCCAGGGTCAAGGCAACCGTGCTGACGCCGAGGCCGATGATGCGCCGGGTGAGCCGGCGAGGTGTGCGGGTCATCTGCAGTCCCTTCGTTGTCGCCGGTGTCAGTAGTTGGCGTTGATCGAGTCGCGGTCGTGCGTGTCGAAGGTGGTCACGATCGGCGGGGCCGCGCCCTGGGTCATACAGGAAGAGTTCGTAGCCCGGTGCCCGAGCCCGGCGGCGTGGCCGAACTCGTGGGTGGCGGTCTTGGTCCACTGGGTCGAGGTGGTGATGGTGCGGCCGTTCAGCCGGATCGAGGTCGACGCGCACCGGCTGCCGGACGGGAGCGAGCACGACGTCGCGCCGTACCAGCCGTCGGGGTAGCTGGCGGAGTACGACGAGAGGTTCCAGCTGCCCGGGCAGTTCACGCTGCTGGCGTTGACGTCGGTGGCGCTCACCCGGCTGATCGCGGTGTGCGAGGCGTTCTGGCCCTCGGTCCAGCCGGAGACGCAGACCTTCCAGGTGGCGGTGTTGAGGCCGACGGCGTAGGCGACGCGGCCGTGCGTGGCTGAGCCGGCCGGGGCGGCCGGGGCGGCGGAGACGGCCGGTGGTGGCAGGCTGACAAGGGCCAACAGGGCGGCCGCGCCGATGGCGGACAGGCGGAGCAGGAGGGGACGGGGATTCTGCATGGAATCGCTCCTTCGCATTGCTGTGAGGGGCGGTTAGGCGTTGCCGAAAAGGATCCGAGGTGCGGATAAAATTGTCAACGGAGAGTAATCGTATGATCACTGATCAGTCATCACACGACTCGGTCCCCGAGCGACCGGCCGATGTGAAACCGTGGACGTATGAGCCGCGTCGTGATCGCCCGGAGCATCGCAGGTCAGCTGCCGTACTTCCCGAACGCCATCCGGCTTGCCGACGGACGGGTGTTGGTGGTGTGGCGGGAAGGGCTGGGGCATGTGCGGAGTGTGGGGCGGATCGTCGCGGCGGAGAGTGCGGACGACGGGCAGACATGGTCCGAGCCGCGGGTGGTGCTGGACACCCTGTACGACGACCGGGACCCGATGCTGGTCCAGCTCCGGACGGGGGATGTGCTGCTGAGCTGGTTCCAGATCGACTGGTCGGTACGGCCGCATGTGTGTCCGGCGGTGCTCGTCTCCCGGTCGACCGACGGTGGTGCGACCTGGGGTGATCCTGTCGCGATCGGGTCAGCCATGGTGGTACCCGAGACCGAGGAGATCTGGCACGGGTTCCGGGCCGGGCACATCGTCGCGCACGGGCAGATCCTGGAGTTGCCGGACGGGGATCTGCTGGCACCGGTCTACGGGGTCTTCCCGGGCGACGAGTGTCACTCCGCGAGCGTGGTCCGCTCGAGCGACGGTGGGCTGACCTGGCCGGCAGCCGGTGAGGTGGTGCTGGGGCGGAAGGCGGACCAGGAGTACCTCGAGCCGGTGCTGACGTTGTTGCCGGGCGGGCAGGTCGTGGCGTTCCTCCGGACCGACGCGGAGGCCGAGCTGGTTCGCTCGGACGACAACGGGTTCACCTGGTCGTCACCGGAGCCGTCCGGGCTGCACGCAGCCTCGGCGGACACGCTGACGTTGTCGGACGGCGCTGTACTGCTTGCTTATGGAGAAATCTCCAAGCAGTTCAACCCCGGCCGGCCGACGGTAGCCACGATCATCCGCGACCCACTCAGCCGCTGGGACCAGGACCCGCTGCACCTGGTGATCGACGCCGGCCAGAACACGTTCGACCAGTCCAACCCCGCAGTCGTCGAACTTCCCGCCGGCCGCCTCCTGATCATCAGCTATGACATCTTCACCCGCGAGATCCTCGGTGAACTCCTCGACCGCGCCGCCCTCGCCTGATCGGGCGAAGAATTCAGGTGCGAGCCGGCGGAAACGACGTCAAGCTGATCGACACTAGTCGGTCAGTTCCTTGCTGAGCATGGCGCTGGTCGTGCCGTCCGGGCGCCGCAGCTTGCCGACCTCGACGAAGTCGCGGCCGGCGTGGAAGGCCAGCGAGGCGATGTCCGGCGGGTCGGACTGG
>JAWWOY010000538.1:0-3521 GCA_033851195.1 Kribbellaceae bacterium
GTGTTCGGCACGATCGCCGCGGAGTCGCAGCGGCTGATCAACGAGACCTACAGCGCCTTCGTGCAGGGCTTCATGCCGACGCTGGCGCGGCCGGAGGTCGACGTACTCGAAGGGCTGACGACCGCGATCATCGTCGACCAGCAGCGGATGGGGGCCGACGCCCGCTCCACGGTCGGCACCGCCACCGACGCCAACGCGATGCTGCGCATCCTCTTCAGCCGACTCGGGCGGCCGCACGTCGGCTCGCCCGGCGCCTTCTCCTTCAACGTCGCCTCGGTCCGAGCGACCGGTGCGATCACGGTCGAACGCGGATCCAGGAAGACCGAGCGGGCGACCTTCACCCGCACGGGCGGCATGTGTCCGCGCTGCGAGGGCATGGGCACGGTCTCCGACTTCGACCTGTCGCAGCTGTACGACGACAGCAAGTCGCTCAACGACGGTGCGATCACGGTCCCCGGCTACAGCATGGACGGCTGGTACGGCCGCATCTTCCGCGGCTGCGGCTTCTTCGACCCGGACGAGCCGGTAGGCACGTTCACGAAGCGCGAGCTCCACGACCTGCTCCACAAGCAGCCGACCAAGATCAAGGTCGACGGCATCAACCTGACGTACGAGGGGCTGATCCCGAAGATCCAGAAGTCGATGTTGTCGAAGGACGTCGACGCGCTGCAGCCGCACATCCGGGCGTTCGTGGAGCGGGCGGTCACCCGCACGACGTGCCCCGAGTGCGACGGCACCCGGCTCAGCGAGGCGGCCCGGTCGTCGCGGATCGGCGGGATCAACATCGCCGATGCGTGCGCGATGCAGATCAGCGACCTGGCCGAATGGGTCCGCGGCGTCGACGAGCCGTCGGTCGCGCCGCTGCTCGCGACGCTGCGACACACGCTCGACTCGTTCGCGGAGATCGGGCTGGGCTACCTCGCGCTCGACCGGCCGTCGGGGACGCTGTCGGGCGGCGAGGCGCAACGCGTCAAGATGATCCGCCAGTTCGGCTCCTCGCTCACCGACGTCACCTACGTCTTCGACGAGCCCACCACGGGCCTGCACCCCCATGACATCCAGCGGATGAACGACCTGCTGCTGGCGCTGCGGGACAAGGGCAACACGGTGCTCGTCGTGGAGCACGAGCCGGAGACGATCGCGATCGCCGACCACGTCGTCGACCTCGGCCCGGGCGCCGGTACCGCGGGCGGCAGCGTCTGCTTCGAGGGCACCGTGGAGGGGCTGCGGGCCAGCCGCACCGTGACCGGCCGCCATCTCGCCGACCGGGCCGGCCTCAAGGAGACGGTGCGGACGCCCACCGGCACGCTGCAGATCCGCGGCGCGACGGCGCACAACCTGCGCGACGTCGACGTCGACATCCCGCTCGGGGTGCTGGTCGTCGTCACCGGCGTCGCCGGCTCCGGCAAGAGCTCGCTCGTGCACGGGTCGATCCCCGCCGGCGCGGGCGTGGTGTCGCTCGACCAGAGCGCGATCCGCGGCTCGCGACGGAGCAACCCGGCGACGTACTCCGGAGTGCTCGACCCGATCCGCAAGTCGTTTGCGAAGGCCAACGGCGTGAAGCCGGCGCTGTTCAGCGCCAACTCCGAGGGTGCCTGCCCCGCCTGCAACGGCGCCGGCGTGATCTACACCGACCTGGCGATGATGGCCGGCGTCGCCACGACCTGCGAGGAGTGCGAGGGGAAGCGGTTCGAGGCATCGGTGCTGAGGTACCACCTCGGCGGCCGCGACATCAGCGAGGTGCTCGCCATGTCGGTGACCGAGGCCGAGGTGTTCTTCGGCGCCGGCGAGGCACGCACGCCGGCCGCCCACGCCATCCTCCACCGGCTCGCCGACGTCGGGCTCGGCTACCTCAGCCTCGGCCAGCCGCTCACCACGCTGTCCGGCGGCGAGCGGCAGCGGCTCAAGCTGGCCACCAACATGACCGAGAAGGGCGGCGTCTACGTCCTCGACGAGCCGACCAGCGGCCTCCACCTCGCCGACGTCGAGCAGTTGCTCGGCCTGCTCGACCGACTTGTCGACTCCGGCAAGTCGGTCATCGTCATCGAGCACCACCAGGCGGTGATGGCGCACGCCGACTGGATCATCGACCTCGGCCCCGGCGCCGGCCACGACGGCGGCCGAATCGTCTTCGAGGGCACACCCGCCGACCTCGTCGCCGCCGGCTCCACCCTCACCGGCGAGCACCTCGCTGCCTACGTCGGCACCTGACAGCGGCCAACACCGTGAAACGAGTTCCTGCTGGCGCCAACTCGGCGCCCAGACCGGAACTGGTAGTCGCGGATGGGCGGCTGGGAGGCCGTCGGTCACCCGCGAATCGGGTGAGTCGAGTGACGACGTCTCGCAGTGCCGCGGTTGACCAGGATCGGAGCGACGACCCGCTCTGCGGTTGGCGGTTGGTCGCTGAGCCTGGCGATGGTTCGCTCAATCGCGAGCCTCGAAAGCCGTTGGGTGTCTTGCGCGACAGTTGTGAGGTTGACGTGGGTCAAGCGGGCGATGCTGGCGTTGTCGAAGCCGATCACTGAGAGCTCATCGGGGATCCGCCGGCCTGTTTGGCGGGCGGCGTTGAGGAAGCCGACGGCTGAGCGGTCGTTGAAGACGGTCACGGCCGTGGCAGCGGATGCTTCGTGGAGGAATACCTGAGCTGCTTTGGTGCCATCGTCTTCGCCGAGGCCGCCGGGGATGATTCGTGGCTCGAGGCCGGCTCGGCGCATGGCGTTTCGGTAGCCGGTTCGGCGTTCGGCGGCGCCAGGGGCTGTGCCGCCGTCGACATGAACGATCTCTCGATGACCGAGTTCGACCAGGTGCTCGACGGCCTGGCGTAGACCGTCCGCGTCATCGGTGCGGACTACGTCAACGCCCTCAGCGCACACCTTGCGTGCAACCACGATGGTCGGCTGGACAGTGGCGAGGTCCGCCAGCGCAGTCGGTGGCAGTTGGGGGCCAAGGAGGATGAGGGCCTCGCAGCGGTAGTCCAGTAGCGACTGCACCGCCCGCGATTCAGTCCGCGTCGGCGCCACCGCGCTGAGCGCAAGGTCGTACCCGGCCGACTCTGCAGCGGCGTACAGGGCTTCGACGAGGTCGCCATGGAAGCTGGCCCGCACATCGAAAGTCACCCCGAGCAACCGGGTCCGCTGCCGCCCGAGCAACCGAGCCCGATGGTCCGGCCGATAGCTCAGCTCGGCGCCCGCCTCGAGAATCCGAGCGCGCGTGGCCTCGCTGGCCCCAGGTGCGTTGCGGTAGACGATCGAGACCAAGGCTCGGGACACCCCGGCGCGGGCGGCGACGTCCGCCATCGTGGCGGGGCGGTCGCGACGGCTCATCCCAACTCCTCCAAAGGAACGGTTGCGGCAGGACGCCAGAGACTCTTGACGGCCCCATCAAAGCAGTGTTCGCTAGCTCCTGACTAGAGCGCTCTAGTAGCTCGTCCAAAGTTCATCACCAAGAGCGAGGGGCATCCTGAAGATGCGAACCGACCATGGTCTGCAAGTCGTCCGGGTAGGACTGATCGGCGCCGGCCG
>JAWWOY010000833.1:0-4166 GCA_033851195.1 Kribbellaceae bacterium
GGCAACTGGTGCCTCAGGCAACTGGCAGACCGTCAGAGCGAGGGCGTCAGAGCGCCGCGCGGCCGTCGAGCGGGGACGAGGCCTGGGCGGCGTGCCAGCGGCGGGGGATGCGGCCGGCCAGCCGGGCGGCACGGCCGGCGTTCACGGCGTCGCGCATGGCAGCAGCCATCAGGGCCGGGCGCTCGGCCCTGGTGACGGCAGTGGCAAGTAGTACGGCGTCACAGCCCAGTTCCATCGCCAGCGCGGCGTCGCTGGCCGTGCCGATGCCGGCGTCGAGCACCACCGGTACGCCGGCCGCCTCGACGATCATGCTGATGTTGTGCGGGTTGCGGATGCCGAGGCCGGAGCCGATCGGCGCACCCAGCGGCATCACCGCGGCGCAGCCGGCCTGCTCCAACCGGCGGGCCAGGATCGGGTCGTCATTCGTGTAGGCGAGTACGGAGAAGCCGTCCGCAGCCAGGATCTCGGCAGCGTCCAGGAGTTCTACCGGGTCCGGCAGCAGGGTGTGGTCGTCGGCGATCACCTCTAGCTTGATCAGGTCGGTCTGCAGGGCCTCCCGGGCCAGCCGGGCCGTCAGCACGGCCTCGCCGGCGGTGAAGCAGCCAGCCGTGTTCGGCAGGACGGCGATGTCATGCTTGCGGAGGACATCCAGGACCGATCCCTGTTGGTTCGGGTCGAGCCGGCGCAGGGCCACGGTGGTGAGCTGGGTGCCGGATGTGACCAGCGCCTCCTCCAGGACCTCGAGGCTGGGCGCGCCGCCGGTACCCATCACCAGCCGGGACGTCAGCTCGCGTCCGGCGATGATCAGGATGTCGTCGCTCATCGGTTCCTCCTCCGTGCCACGTGCTCAGCCGCCCTGGACCGCGGTGAGGATCTCCACGCGGTCGCCGTCGGTCAGGGCGGTGCCGGGCCATTCGGCACGGGTCACCACCGCCTCGTTCACCGCTACGGCGACTCCGACCGGGCTGCGCGCCCAGCGATCGACCACGTCCGCGACAGTGGTACCTGACTTGACCTGCTCAGCAGTGCCATTCACAAGCACGTTCAAGGCATCACTCACCTGGCTAGCCTATGACCGGTGCCGACTGTTCCGGGCATTGCGTTCTCAGCCCGGTTGAAGCGGCTTGCCAGGAACGGCGCAGCAAGATCAGGCAGCGTGCCGGTGAGGACCGTGTCGGCAATCACCTGGGCAGTCACCGGGGTGAGCAGTACGCCGTTGCGGTAGTGCCCGGTGGCCCAGAGCAGCCCTTCTAGCCCGGATGGGCCGAGCACCGGCGAGTTGTCCGGCGTCACAGGACGAAGCCCAGCCACCATCTCGACGAGCTCCAACTCGTCAGTGATCGGCAGAACCGTCCTCGCATCACGCAGCAGAGCGAACACGCCACCAGCAAGCACCCGAGTGTCGTAGCCGAGTTCGGAGCTGGTCGCACCGACTACTAGCTCTCCGCCCGGCCGGGGGACCAGGTAGACCGCGAAGCCTCGGGCTGTAGCTCGCACTGTGTGCTGAAGAGCCGGCCGGTAGACCTCTGGCACTCGTAGCCGCAGGATCTCGCCCTTCAGCGGCCGCACCGGCGGACGGAGCTCGTGCGGCACCCCTTCCAGCTGAGCCGACCACGGCCCGGCCGCGACCACAATGTGCGAAGCCTGGATCGTTGAGCCGTCCTCCAGTTCCACCCCGACAGCCTTCGTGCCGCGAACCAGTACGCGGGCCACTCGCTGCCGAACCATCCGTACGCCGACCAGCTCAATGGCGCGCAGCAGTGCAGCTACAGCCTGGCGGTTGTCGACAGAGTGGTCGCCCGGTACCCACACCCCGCCGGAAACGCCCGCGGCCAACAGAGGCTCGCGCTTACGTGCGTCCCGGCCGGACAGCTCCTCGACCTCTAGGCCGAGGCGGCGCTGGTAGTCCGCCAGCCGCCGAAGGGCAGCAGCGTCATCCACGTCGTACGCGACTGACAGCGTCCCTGTTCGGTACAAGCCGACTGGGAGACCGGTGAGGGCCTCCAGGTCGTCAGCGAAGGCAGGCCAGGCGGCGACACTGGCCAGGTTCAACGCCAGCAGGTCGTCCTCGCCGTACTCGACCTCGGTCACGGGCGCAAGCATGCCGGCCGCGACGGATGAGGTCTGCGCTCCTGGCGTCGGGTCGCACACGGTCACCTGGGCTCCGGCGTCCGCGAGGCGCCAAGCCGTCGCCAAGCCGATCAGCCCGGCGCCGATCACGACTATGTCGGAGGATTGCTCAGGCATGCGCCAACACTACGACGGTATACACATGGCAGGCTGGGCGTGTGACTGAGCACACCGTGACTGCGCACGCTGGGGATGTACACGCCGCGGAACTGCGCGAACGACTCGCCGATGCCCGCCTCTACCTGTGTGTTGATGCGCGCAATAAGCAAGGGGACCTAGAGCAGTTCCTCGACGCTGTACTGACCGGTGGAGTAGACATCGTCCAACTGCGTCAGAAAGACCTTGAGGCTGCAGATGAGCTGGCGGCGCTCAAGGTGTTCGCCGATGCCTGTAAGCGGCACGGCAAGCTGCTCGCGGTCAACGACCGGGCGGACATCGCCTTCGCCGCCGGGGCCGACGTACTGCACCTTGGTCAGCGCGACCTGCCGGTGCACGCAGCACGCGCTATCACCGGCCCGGAGCCGATAGTCGGGCGATCCACGCACACCTTCAGCCAGGTCAACGCAGCGGTTGCCGAGCAGGGTTCGGACTATTTCTGCGTCGGGCCGTGCTGGGAGACACCTACCAAGCCCGGGCGCGCTGCTGCCGGGCTAGAGCTCGTCTCGTACGCCGCCAGCCGGCAGTCGGCCAAGCCCTGGTTTGCCATCGGCGGGATCGATCTAGACCGGCTTGACCAGGTGATCGAAGCCGGCGCGGCCCGGGTGGTCGTCGTACGGGCGATCACGGACGCGGACGACCCGCGCGCGGCAGCGGCAGAGTTCAGCAGGCGGCTGCGGGCGGCAGGGTGATCAACAACCCGAAGACCGCCCGCATCATCGCGGCGATTGTCGTCGCGGTGATGGTGCTGACACTGGCGGCGGCCCTGTTCGGCTGCAGCGCCACCAAGACCAGCTCCAGCTCCAGCTTCACGAAGACCAGCCCCAGCTCCAGCTTCACGAAGACCAGCCCCAGCTCCAGTGAGATCCGCACCAGTGAGACCCGGCCCGGCGCAGGCAAGGAAACGTACGGATGAGTGACCTGCGCACGCTGCTGAACGACGGACTCCGCCCGGGCGTCTACCGCTGGCAGTCCCAGCAGACGGTGGACAAGGTACGCCGGGATGTCGCCGCGGCCGGCTGGAACTTCGTCCTGCTGGACACCGGGAACGTGCACGACAAGGCCGGCTTCCTCGACGTCTGCGCGACTGCCTTCGACCTGGCGCGCTGGTTCGGCCGCGAGTGGGACGCGCTGGCGGACTCGCTCAGCGACCGCTCCACCGGCGAGCCCGAGGTGGTGCTCTGGGAGGGCTGACGGCAGCTGCTGGACAGCGACCACGACACCGTCGACATGGCGCTGCAGATCTTTGACCAGGACGCGAACGAGTCCGGCCAGCTCCGCGTGCTCCTCTGCGAGGCAGACGACGTCCCGGCCGTCAGCGCCTTACCGGTCCTTTAGCGTCCTTCTGGACACCGGAGCTACGCACCAACTCCCGACTCAGGACTTGGGTGCCTTTCGGTTGGATTCTGGGTGCCATCCAGCCGGAGGGTCTTCACCGACCAGTCCGTCGACGGCCTCGCGGAGGAGGTCGGCGTGCCCGGTGTGCCGCCCGTACTCCTCGATCAGGTCGCAGAGCAGCCGGCGCAGGCTGAGATGGCGCCCGTCGGACCTGGAGAGGTGGACGAGTTGGTCGAGTCCGCCGTCGGCCAAGGCCGCGTCCAGCCTCGCGCGGGACCGTTCGACGGTGCTGTCCCAGCGCGCGTAGAGCTGTTCGGGTGTGTCGTTGGCGGCCGAGTTGAAGTCCCAGTCGGGGTCGGTGTCCCAGTCTGCGGTGTCCCACGGTGCACCGAGCGGCGTGCCGCTGAGTTTGGTACTGAACATCTGCTCTTCTGCGCGCGCGAGGTGCTTGAGCAGGCTGCCCAGCGTCAGTGAGGAGGCGCCGATTCGGGTCTGCAGCCCGGCCGTGTCGAGGTTGTCGGCCTTCCAGCGGAAGGTAGTGC
>JAWWOY010000573.1:0-2888 GCA_033851195.1 Kribbellaceae bacterium
CCCTCGGCAAGGCCACCGACCGGGCGGTGGCGACCGCACCGAAGTCGATGATCGGTCACCTGCTCGGCGCCGCCGGCGCGGTCGAGTCGATCGCCACCGTGCTCGCGCTGCACCACCGGGTGGTGCCGCCGACCATCAACGTGGACAAGCTCGACGACGCCATCCAGCTCGACATCGCGACCGAACAGCGCAAACTCGGCGACGGGGACATCGCGGCTCTGAACAACTCCTTCGGCTTCGGCGGACACAACGTCGCCCTGGCCTTCAAGTCCGTCTGATCCGGGAGGACCCATGACCACCGCCCACGCGCCACAAGCACCGGCCAAACCCGCCAAGCTTACGCGCGAACAGGACCCGCGCAATCCGGTCACCCGGCTCTCCCACCTGCTCGACGAGGGCAGCCTGGAGCTGATCACGCCGGACGACATGTCCGGCATGCTGGCCGCCCGTGGCTCCATCCACGGCGCGCCGGTGATCGCGTTCTGCTCCGACGCCACGGTGATGGGCGGCGCGATGGGCGACGAGGGCTGCGAGGTTCTCGTGAAGGCGTACCAGGTGGCCCGTGAGGAGGAGCTGCCGATCATCGGCCTGTGGCACTCCGGCGGCGCCCGGCTGGCCGAGGGCGTGCTCAGCCTGCACGCGGTCGGCAAGATCTTCTACGAGATGACCCAGGCGTCGGGCAAGATCCCGCAGATCTCGGTGGTGCTCGGCCCGGCCGCGGGCGGTGCGGCGTACGGGCCGGCGCTGACCGACATCGTCATCCTCGGCCCCGAGGGCCGGATCTTCGTCACCGGCCCCGACGTGGTCCGCTCGGTCACCGGTGAAGACGTCGACATGCTGCGCCTCGGTGGTCCCGAGCCGCACGGCCGCCGCTCCGGCGTCGTGCACATCACCACCGCATCCGAGGCCGCGGCGCTCAACGAGGCCCGGCGGCTTGCCGACCTGTTCGGCAACCAGGGCGAGGTCTCGCCCGACGTCCCGGACACGGACCTGTCCGGTCTGCTGCCGGAGTCGGCGAAGCGCGCGTACGACGTCCACCCGCTGGTCGGAGGTGTGCTCGACGAGGGTTCCGGCGTCGAGCTGCACCAGCGGTGGGCGCCGAACATCGTCACCACGTTGGGCCGCCTCGGTGGCCGGACCGTCGGCGTGATCGCGAACAACCCGCTGCGCCTCGGCGGCTGCCTAGACGCGTTGAGCGCCGAGAAGGCGGCCCGCTTCGTCCGGATGTGCGACGCGTTCGGCGTACCGATGGTGGTGCTGGTCGACGTGCCCGGTTACCTGCCCGGCGTCGGCCAGGAGTGGGACGGCGTCGTACGCCGGGGGGCGAAGCTGCTGCACGCCTTCGCCGAGGCCGTCGTACCACGGGTCACCCTGGTCACCCGCAAGACCTACGGGGGTGCCTACATCGCCATGAACGCCCGGTCCCTCGGGGCCACCCGGGTGTTCGCCTGGCCGCGGGCCGAGGTGGCCGTGATGGGCGCGGTCGCGGCGATCCGGATCCTGCATCGCCGCAAGCTGGCCGACGTCGCGCCGGAGCTACGAGCCCAGGTCGAGGCGGAACTGGCGGCCGAGCACGAGAAGATTGCCGGCGGCATCGAACGAGCCCAGCAGATCGGAGTCGTGGACCAGGTCGTCGAACCCAGCGCCACCCGATCGGCCCTGGCAGCAGCCATCGCCGCTGCCGAGGCCGGCGGCCGGGTCCGGGGCCGGCACGGCAACATCCCCTTGTAAACAAGCGCTCCCCCGAACATGAACGAAGGGGGCCGACCGTGAGGTCCGCGCCCGTCGTTGGTGGTGCGGCCGCTGTTGACGACCACCGGGGGTGTCCCGACACCCGGTGGCCCAGCGGCCACGGCCTGTCCCGCCCTCTGAAAAGCTCACCCCCAGGATCGGGCAAAAGTCGCCGGAATTGTTCGCCTCCGAAGTATTCTTCTGAAGTTCTCAGCTTTGGAGCCTGAGCCGTCAGACGACCTGATGGAGCCAGCGGACGGGGGCGCCGTCACCGGCGTAGCGGAACGGTTCCAGCTCGTCATCCCAGGGACGGCCCAGCAAGCGCTCGACCTCCTCGGTCAGATCGGCCTCGCCGGTGGACGCCTTCAGCATCGCTGCCTTCAGCCGCTCCTCGGGCACCATGATGTCGCCGTGCACGCCGGTCGTCGCGTGGAAGACGCCGAGCGTCGGCGTGAAGGAGTAGCGCTCACCCTCGACCCCGTTGCCCGGCTCCTCGGTGACCTCGAACCGGAGCTTCTGCCAACCGCGCAGGGCGGACGCCAGCTTGGCCGCCGTGCCGGCCTCGGCTTGCCACGACAGCTCGGCCCGGTAGGTTCCCTGGGCGGCAGGCTGCGGTGTCCAGTCCAGCTTCACGGGCATGCCTAGTACGCCGCCAGCTGCCCACTCGACATGTGGGCACAACGCTGACGGCACAGTGTGGACGTAGAGAACGCCACGAGTCGTCGCCACCGGGACCTCCTGTGCTCGAGGGGCGCCTTCCCCAGCGTTCTCGAACACCGTCTCGAAAGTTCCTGCGGCAGCGGGTACATCTTGCACCACCAGCGCCCCACACACCAGCTCCCTCGCCGTGTCAACCAGATGGTTCCCGGTCAGGGGAAGCGTGAGGCCAAGGCGATGCAGGCTCCGGCACAAGCAAGGGTGAACAGCATCGCGATGCCGGCGAACCTCGAGGTCACCTCCTTGTCGACCTTGTCGAAGCCGACCGAGGAGCCGATGTCCTTGTAAACGTCCTCGAGCTCGCCGGCGGACTCGGCCGTGTAGGCCTTTCCCTTGGTGATCTCGGCGACGCTGCGCAACTCGGCCCGGTCCGGTGGCACCCGCTGCCGGATGCCGTCCATCTCGATGAAGCCGGAGTCGGTGCCGAAGGTGATCGTGTA
>JAWWOY010000581.1:0-6093 GCA_033851195.1 Kribbellaceae bacterium
TGAGATCCCATTGCTTGGTGAACTCCGGCTGGACCACCGTGACGGGTCGCTCGCCGCCGAGGAAGCGGGCCACCTCCTCCACCGGGCGGACCGTTGCCGACAGGCCGATCCGCTGGGCCGGTGTGGGCAGCAGCGCGTCGAGCCGCTCCAGCGAGAGGGCGAGGTGGGCGCCGCGCTTGGTGCCGGCGACAGCGTGCACCTCGTCGATGATCACCGTCTCCACCCCGCGCAGCGAGTCGCGTGCCTGGGAGGTGAGCAGCAGGAAGAGCGACTCGGGGGTGGTGATCAGGACGTCGGCCGGCCGGGTGGCGAAGCGCCTCCGGTCAGCAGCAGGGGTATCACCTGAGCGCACCGCGACCTCGATCTCCACCGGCGCCTCACCGAGCCGGCGCGCGGTCTCCCGGATGCCGATCAAGGGGGCTCGCAGGTTCCGCTCGACGTCGACGGCGAGTGCCTTCATCGGGGACACATACAACACCCGGCAGCGGAGCTTCGGGTCCGGGGGAGCAGGGGTGGCGGCCAGCCGGTCCAGCGCCCAGAGGAAAGCCGCCAGCGTCTTGCCCGAACCCGTCGGGGCGACGACCAGCGCGTCCTGGCCGACGGTGATCGCATCCCACGCCTCTAGCTGGGCCGGGGTGGGCCGCTCGAAGACGTCGCCGAACCACGCCCGGGTCGCGGGCGAGAATCGGCTGAACGCGGTGGACTTCTGCACGCCACCATCCTGCCCGGTGGCACCGACAATTTCTCGGCCGGCAGAACCGGACAGCCAGATGATCCTCGCTCTCTGCGATGATCGGCGGCATGAAGAATCGTGCGCGCGCCGCGCTCGTCGTGCTGGCCTGCCTGGTCACCCTGACCGGCTGTGTGAAGGTCGACGCCGACCTCAAGGTGAACTCGAACGAGACCGTCTCCGGAAGCATGAAGCTCGGAGTCGACAAGCAGCTGATGCAGTCCAGTGGGACGTCGCTGGACGCGGTCCGTCAGCAGGTCGAGTCCGGGATCAAGCAGACCACCACCGAGGGCGTCGTATGCAAGGCGTTCGAGGACAGCAAGTACGTCGGTTCCGATTGCAAGTTCGACCAGGTGCCGTTCAGTCAGATGGGCAGCTCCACCAGCGACGGGGTCGGTTTCCGGAAGGAGGGCGACAAGGTCGTCGTCACCGTCAAAGCGCCCGACCTGGGCTCGACGACCGGGACGCCGGAGGTCAACTTCAAGATCACCATGCCGGGCAAGATCACCGCGCATGACGCCGGTGCCTCCGTCAGCGGCCGCACCGCGACGTACGACAGCCTGGACAAGCTCCGCAACATCTCCCTGACGTCCGAGGCCAGCAGTGGCTTCCCGCTCTGGGCGATCATCCTCATCATCGTGCTGCTGCTCGCAGCTGCCGGCGCCGTCCTGTTCTTCGTACTGCGGCGTCGCAAGGCCGCCGGGCAGCAGCAGTACCCGCAGAGCCAGTGGGGTCCCCAGTACGCCGGTCAGCCGGGTCAGCCGGGTCAGCCGGGGATGCAGTACGGCCAGCCCGGGCAGCCGATGCAGTACGGACAGCCGGGTCAGCCGATGCAGTACGGCCAGCCAGCACCCGGCCAATACCCGGGCCAGCCGCCGCAGGGTCCCCAGGGTCCGCAGCAGGGTCAGCCAGGCCAGTGGGGCCAGCCCGGTCCCCAGCAGCCTCCGCCCCCGCAGCAAGGTGGTTGGGGTCACCCCCCGCAGCAGGGTCAGCCTCCCCAGGGTCAGCCTCCCCAGGGTCAGCCTCCGCAGCAGGGCTGGAACCAGCCGCCCCAGGAGGGTGGCCAGCAGGGCGGTTGGGGTCAGCCGCCGCAGGGTAATGGTGGTCAGGGGCCCGAACAGTCATAGAGTTCTGCGCCGTGAGCACCAGCCGGCCCCCGTCGAGATTCCCACGAGCATGAGACTGACCGAATTCTGGGACCGGATGGACCGCCATCTCGGCCCGGCCTACTCACGTACCTGGGCCGAGACCCAGGTCTTGAGCGAGCTGGGTGGCCGTACCGTTGTCGAAGCACTGGCCCAGGGCGAGAACGCCAAAACGGTCTGGCGTGCCGTCTGGGCCCACCTTCAACTGCCCGCCAGCGAGCGCTGAGGCTCCGGCTCGGGCGCGCCCCCGGCGGGTGGTTCCGGGTCACGCTGCCGGGCCAGCTTGCTCGGCCACCACAGGTACCGCCCGATGTCGAGGTTGAGCGCGGTCACCAGCACCGACCGGACGATGATGGTGTCCAGCAGGACGCCGAGCGCCACGGCGATGCCGATCTCAGCGAAGGCGACGACCGGCATGGTCGCCAGCACCGCGAAAGTGCCGGCCAGCACCAGCCCGGCCGAGGTGATCACCCCACCGGTGGCGGCGACGCCGATCAGGGCGCCGCGCCGGGTGCCGTGCACCTTGGCCTCCTCGTGCACCCGGGTCATCAGGAAGATGTTGTAGTCGATGCCCAGGGCAACGAGGAAGACGAACACGAACAACGGCAGCGAGGTGTCGGCGCCGCCGAACCCGAGCACCTGGTTGAACACCAGCGAGCTGATCCCGAGCGCGGCACCGAAGGACAGCACGACCGTTGCCACCAGCATCACCGGAGCGACCAGGGCGCGGAGCAACAGCGCCAGGATCAGCAGCACGACCGCGAGCACGACCGGGATGATCACCTTGTTGTCATGGCCGGACGCCCGCCCGGTGTCGAGCAGGATCGCCGTACCGCCACCGGCCAATGCGTCAGCACCCGGGACGGCATGCACGGAGGCTCGTACCCGGTCCACGGTGTCCTTGGCCGCCTGCGTGTCCACCGCATCCGTCATCGTCCCCTCGATATAGGCCAGACCGCCCGCGGTCCTCGGTTCGGCCACCGCCGCGATCCCGGGCGTCGAGCTCATCGCTGCTCGTACCGCGGCGGCCTGGTTCGCGTTGCTCACCACCGCAAGGGGATTGCCGGCTCCGGCCGGGAAGTGCGCGGCTACGACCCTCTCGCCGACCACCGAGTCGGGTGTGCCGGTGAAGGACTCCTCGTTGGACAGCCCGTTCGCGTCCAGCGTGAGCATGCCGAGCGCCGCGGCCCCAAGCAACACAGTGGTGGTCACCCAGGTGCGGCGTGGCTTGCGGGCGATCCGACGGCCGATCCGGCCCCATAGGCTGGTCTCGGTGTGGTCGTCCGACCCGTACGTCGGCCGGATCGGCCAGAACACCCAGCGGCCGCAGATCACCAGCAAAGCCGGTAGCAGCGTCAGCATCGCCAGCAGGGCAACCACGATGCCGACGGCGGCGACCGGACCGAGCCCGCGGGTGGAGTTCATCGAGGCGAACAACAGGCACAGCATGCCCGCTACGACGGTGGAGCCGGAGGCGAAGATCGCCGGGCCGGAGCGATGCAACGCGAAGGCCATCGCCTCGTGTTTGTCCACGTGCCGACGGAGCTCTTCGCGGTAGCGGGCGATCAGTAGCAGCGCATAGTCGGTCCCGGCACCGAACACCAGCACAGTCAGAATTCCCGCACTCTGGGCGTTGACAGTCAGGTCTGCCTTCGTCGCAAGCAGGTAGATCACGGCCTCGGCAGCGAACAGCGCCACACCGGCCGAGAGCAATGGCAGCAGCCACAGCACCGGGCTGCGGTAGGTGAGCAGCAGGATGATGATCACCACCGCAGCCGCGGAGTACAGCAGTTTGCCGTCGATGCCGGCAAAGGCCTCCTGCGAGTCCGCGGCGAATCCACCCGGGCCAGTCAGGTGGAACGACAACCCCTCCGGCC
Source organism: Kribbellaceae bacterium (assembly GCA_033851195.1). Classification (GTDB taxonomy): domain Bacteria; phylum Actinomycetota; class Actinomycetes; order Propionibacteriales; family Kribbellaceae; genus Kribbella. The sequence goes on from JAWWOY010000581.1 coordinate 3,753, forward strand.
GGTCAGTGGCCACCGCACGCATGTCGTCGGCCCGTGCCCCGATGGTCTCCCAGCCGCCCGAACCCGCATTGATGGGCACCAGCACCTGCAGCGCCTTGCCGTCCTTCGAGAGGATCGGGCCGACCACATCGCGGTCGACGTCCTTCAAACTCCCGTACGCCGCCACATGGCGGCCTACAGCTTGCTGGTCAGCCTGGGTGACACCGCCGGCTCGCTCGTACACCAGCACCGCCGGGATCTCGTCCGGGGAGGAGAACTGCTCGGTGGCCTTGAGGACCTCGGTCGACTCGGCATTGCCCGGCAGCCAGGAGACGGCATCGTTGTCCTGCGCCCCGGTGAGCTTGCCGGCCGGTCCGAAGGAGACCGCCACAGCCACGATCCACAACGCCAGCACGATCCACTTGGACACCTTGCCGCACGGCAACGCCGCGAGCCGTCCCGCTGCCCCCATGAAGATCCCCGCCCCCTGAACGGCGTCGTCGTACGCCGGGTTGGTCGACTGGCGCGCACCCCGCATAAAAGCCTGGAGGTGCCGGTAGACCCACGTCAGCGTACTCCGGGTGTTCCGTCGGTCACTGTCGGGTGGCCGCGGTGGCGGAGGTGGTCAGGTCGACCAGCCGGTGCGCTTCGCCCACTCCTCGGCCGGCAGATAGATCAGATCGCAGACCGGGTCCTTCAGATCCGCGTACTCGCCGACCGAGCCGAACGGCAACACAGCGGCCCGGCGCTTGAACTCGCCGTACGCCGTGGCGGTGTCCGGGTGCGCGCGCAGATAGTCGCGGAACAGCAGGGCGTATCGCTGGTTGGCGCGGCCGGCGACGCGGAGGTGGAGATTCACCCGGCGCTGGTACATCGGCTCGACGACCAACCGCTTGACCCAGTTGGCGTCGTCCGTCGGGAGGCCGGGTACCGGATGGTCGCGGCGCGGCGGCCTGGCCTCCCACCGGGCGGCCACCAGTAGTTCGACGGCATCGTCCAGCTCGGACTCCACGGCGAAGGACGCCTGGACGTCGAGGATGTCCTTCGCCGCCAGGCCCGGCACCGAGGTCGAGCCGATGTGGTCGACGCGCAGTGCGGCGCCACCCAGGATCCGCTGGATGGTCCCGGCGACTTTGTCGAACTGCGCGGCCCAGCCGGTGTCCGGCTCGGTGATGACGATCCTTTCCATGGGCGTGATCCTCTCAGCGTCCGTCAGGTGCGGTAGGCGTCGGTGGTGAGGAGGTCGGCGGCGGCGTAGGCGGCCCTGCGGATTCCCTTGCGTTCGTCGAAGAACCCGCCCAGCACGCCGACGGCCGGGAGTTTGCCGACCAGCCGGGCCCCGAGGCTGCCGCGCGGGCGGTCCTCGAACACCTCGCCGAGACCGCCGAACAGCTTGCTGATCCGCCAGATCAGCCTGATTCCCTGGCGCAGCCCGGTGTCCTCGGACTCGTCGCCGAGACCGAGCTGCTGGGCGACGTCCTTGCCCGCGGTGGTCGGGTCGTCGTACTTGAGCACATGGTCCGGGGTGATCGGCCGGGCGGTCAGGACGCGGGCGATCACCGCGGTGCGATCGGCATGGGCCTCGACGCCGTACTCGCGGCAGATGGCGCCGATCACCATCGCCTGGACGGCGGCACCGAGGGTGTCCTTGATCGGCAGCCTGTCGGCGGCGGCGCCGCTGAACCGGGGGATACCGGCGATCACGGCGGCGAACCCGCCGAGCCGGTCGACCCACCAGTCGCACCGCCTGGCCAGCGGCAGGGCCGGCCATTCGGCGTGACCCGGGACTTTCATCCGCAGCAGCCGGTCGATCGCGAGGATCAGGCCTCTCTCGGCCAGATTCGGTTGCTCCTGGGCGGAGTACTCGGCAAGGATGCTGCGGATGCCGAACGGGTCCTGGGTGCGCAGCGCGTCGAGTACCGGGTCGAGGCCGAACTCCACCCGGCTGAGCGCGAGGACGACGGCGGAGTCGGGAACGTCCGGACGGTCTGTCACGCCGGACAGGGTATGGCTAGTGGTGTGTCTGGCAAATAGCTTTGCGCTGGCGGGTGGTTCTGCACGCTTCCGGCGTGTCATGATGATTCGAACAGGTGTTCGGGATATTTTGTTCTTCAGAGGTTCGCCGGGCAACCGGTTCTCCACAGATTTCCGGTGGAGTCCGAAACTGTCCGAGGGAACCCATAACGTCTCTGGCGACAACGATCGTGCGGGCAGCTGGGACAGCCGCCCCGATAGCAGATGGGTTAGGTGGCAGTCACATGGCTGGTGCAGCGAGTGCGGAGCGCAAGGCCGGGGATCGCGAGAAGGCTCTGGCGACCGCGCTGACGCAGATCGAGCGTCAGTGCGGCAAGGGCGCGGTCAT
>JAWWOY010000628.1:0-15354 GCA_033851195.1 Kribbellaceae bacterium
CGCTCGTCGTTCGGGTGGATGAAGTTGCTGTAGGAGAACGGGCTACCGGGCGAGTACGGCGTCCGCGGGTCCAGTTCGGCGACGATGCCCGGCAGCAGGTCGAAGTAGTATTCCTCGCCCCAGGTGCGCCCGGCCAGCGGCGCGCGCCAGCCCCACTCGACGTACCCCCAGATGTTCTCGTTGTTGCCGTTCCAAAGCGCAAGGCTGGCGTGCTGGCTCAGCCGGGTGACGGCCTGTCGGGCCTCGGCCTCGACCTCGCTGCGCAGCGGCTCCTCCTCGGAATAGGCCGCGCAGGCGAACAAGAAGTCCTGCCAGACCAGGATGCCGAGTTCGTCGCAGACGTCGTAGAAGTCGTCGCTCTCGTAGATCCCGCCGCCCCAGACGCGGAGCAGGTTCATGTTCGCGTCGACCGCGTCGCGGATGCTGTGCTGATAGGTGTCGCGGTCCAGCCGGGTGACGAAGGCGTCGTCGGGAATCCAGTTCGCGCCGCGGACGTAGATCGGCCGGTCGTTGACCGACAGGACGAATGGGCCACCGTTCTGGTCCGGGGCGACGTTTATCGTCACCGTCCGGAAACCGACCCGGCCCTGCCAGCAGTCCTTCTGGGCATCACCCGCGGCGAGGGTGACGGTGACGTCGTACAAGGGCTGGTCGCCGTAGCCGCGCGGCCACCAGCGGTCGACCGCGTCGATCGTCGAGGTGACGCCGACGGATTCGGTGCCAGCGGCAACGGTCATCTCGGTGATGGTGTCACCTACCTGCACGGCCACGGTCGCGTCAACGCCGGTGGTCGAGGCGGCCGGCGACCAGGCCAGCGCGAGCCGGGTGTCGAGCACGCCGCGGTTGCGGTCCAACCCGGCCAGTGGCCGGACCGAGTCGATCCGGACCCCGCTCCAGGACTCGATCCGGATCGGCCGCCAGATGCCCACCGTCGCCACGTCCGGGCCCCAGTCCCAGCCGAAGTTGCTGGCCATCTTGCGTATCGCGTTGTACGGATGGTGATTGGTGTGCGGCCACAGCCCCGACTCCGCCGCCAGTCGGTCAGCGGTGCCGACCGGGGAGGTGAACTCGACCACCAGTTCGTTGCGCTCGGCCACCAGGACGGCGGTGACGTCGAACCGGTACGAGCGGTGCTGGTTCCACGTCCGGCCAAGCTCGGCGCCGTTGAGGATGACCCGGGCGGCGGTGTCGAGGCCCTCCGCGACCAGTTCCTGAATCTCGTGCCCGTCGGAGTCCCAGTCGAATAAGGTGCGATAGCTCCAGTCGGTCCGGCCGATCCAGGCCAGCCGGCCTTCGTTGTCGCCGTCGAACGGGTCCGGAATGACGCCGGCCGCGAGCAGGTCGGTGTGGACCTCGCCGGGAACGGTGGCAGCGACGGGTGCCCCGAGCAGGGCGCTGTGCCGGTCGGGCACCGGCCCGTCGGTCGCGCGGACCGACCACGTGGTGCCGCCCTCACTGGTCAGCGAGACGGTCCGGAGAGCGTCGGTGAGACTTGTCGAGGGGAGCGCGGAATTCACCGGCGGGTCTGTCTATCTGGAGAGTTGCTCATATCACCTTTCCGGCCGTCACAGGGTGGCGGCGTGCACGTCCCAGTCATCCGGCAGTACGGCGGGAACCTCGACAGTGCTGGTGACCTCGACGAACGCGGCGGTGTCGATGGACTCGGTGATCGAGGCCATCACGTCCACGACATGGAACGCCAGTGCGCCGGTGGCCCGGTGCGGGCGGTCCGCGCGGATCGCGCGAGCCATGTCGAGCACGCCGGTGCCACGTTCGGCGCTCGCCTCGGTCGAGGCCACGGTCTCCCAGTCCTGACTGCCCAGGCGGCGGATCTTGATGTCACCGTCGAACCGGTTCGGGTCCGGCAACGCCAAGGTGGCGTCGGCGCCGGTGATCTCGACGAAGCCCTGCCGCGGCAGCGGAGAGTCGAAGCTGAAGATGCTCTGCGACGACTGGCCTGACTCGAACCGCGCGATCGCACTCACGTGCGTCGGCACCGTCACGTCGAAGTCCGTGCCCTGGAGCGGGCCGGATCCGATGGTGCGCTTCTCGCGCGACTTCGAGCCCAGGCCGGCTACGGCGGCGATCGGGCCGAACAGTTGCACCAGCGCGGTGAGGTAGTAGGGGCCGATGTCGAACAGCGGACCGGCGCCGTCCTGGAACAGGAAGGCGGGGTTCGGGTGCCACGACTCCGGGCCCGGGGACTGCATCAGGGTGAGCGCGGTGAGGGGCTGGCCGATGTCACCCTTCTCGATGATCCGCCGCGCGGTCTGCAGACCCGGACCGAGGAACGTGTCCGGCGCACACCCCAGCCGCAGGCCGGCGTCCTGGGCCGTGGCCAGCAGTTTCAGGCCGCTGTCCTGGTCCAGCGAGAACGGCTTCTCGCTCCACACGTGCTTGCCCGCCGCCACCGCGGCGAGGGCCACCTCGACGTGGGCGATCGGGATGGTCAGGTTGACCACGATCTCCACGTCAGGGTGCCCGAGCACGACATCGGGACCACCGCGGGCCTCGATCCCGAACTCCTCGGCCTTGGCCGTGGCCGCCTCCGGACGCAGGTCGCCGATGGCGTGCACCTTGACGTCCGGGAAGCTGTCCAGGCTCTTCAGGTAGGCGTCGGAGATGACCCCGGCGCCGATCACACCGACACCGACCACACTCACGCGGCGTCTCCCTGGGTCAGGTAGGTGAAGCTTCCGGCCACGGCGTCGAAGATGTCGCCGGTGTAGTCGTCCAGCTCGACCACTCGCAGCGCGGCCGGCGCCGCGGCGAGGATGTCGCTGACCGCGATGGTGCCGTCGCCGACCGCGACCTGGGCCTTGTTGTCCAGGGTGCCGTCGCCGTCCTTCACGTGCAGCGCCTTGACCCGGTCACCGAGCCGGCCGAGCAGCGCCGGGACATCGGCGCCGCCGACGGCCGCCCAGTAGGTGTCGACCTCGAGGATGACCTCCGGCGAGAGGTGGTCGGCCAGGATCTCCAGACCGTGCCGGCCGTCGATCTGCGAGACCAGCTCGAAGTGGTGGTTGTGGTACCCGACCGTGATGCCGTGGTCGGCGGCCTCCACCGCGGCCTTGTTCAGCGCCTCGGCCGTCGCCTGGATGTCCTCGGCGGTCTGCCAGCGGGCCGGGTCGACGTGCGGGTCGATGACGGTGGTGATGCCGAGTTGCTTGGCGGCCTCGAAGATCGGGCCGCTGTCCTCGCGGAGCAGGCCGGCGTGGGTGGTGGGAGCGGACAGACCGTACTTCGGCAGCGCCTCGGCCAGCTTCGGGGTCAGCCCGACCAGACCGAAAGGCTCGACCAGCTGGTAGCCGATCTCCGCGATCCGGGCCAGCGTGGCGTCGAAGTCCTCCTCCAGCTTGTACCGGACCGTATAGAGCTGCAGGGACAGGTTTTCCACCGCGACCATGGGTTCTCCTCATCGGAGTAGAATTCCGAACCGGTTAAGTAACTCGCGGGAGCGTATCTCACCAGCTGACGCCACGCCAGCCTCCGACCAGCACCTGGGCGCTCCGGGCAAGCGGTTACCCGCAGACAACGAGTGGGTACCGCCAGCACAATGGTGGTCCGCTCGTCCAAAGGAGCCGTCGTGCCCCGAGTCACCATCAAAGAGATCGCCCGGCGGGCCGGCGTCTCCAAGGGCGCGGTCTCGTACGCCCTGAACGGCCAGCCCGGTGTCTCCGAGGCCACCCGGGCCCGGGTGCTGAAAGTCGCGGAGGAACTGGAGTGGGTGCCGAACAGGGCCGCCCGGCAGTTGTCGGCCGCGCGCAGCGAGACCTTCGGGCTGGTGCTCGCCCGGACCGCGAAGACCCTCAGCGAGGAGCCGTTCTACATGGGCTTCGTCGGTGGGGTGGAGTCGGTGCTGAGCGAGAACGCGTACGCGCTCGCCCTGCAGGTGGTGCCTGACCTCGAGAGCGAGATGGCGACGTACCGGAAGTGGGCGGCCGAGCAACGGGTCGACGGTGTGATCGTTGTCGACCTGCGGGTCGACGACCCGCGCATCCCACTACTGCGCAGGCTGGAACTGCCTGCGGTGCTGGTCGGTGATCCCGCCTTGGCGGACGGCATGACCTGCGTCTGGACCGACAGCACCACCGCCATGAACGTCGCCGTCGAACACGTCGCGGGTCTCGGGCATCGACTGGTCGCCCGGGTGGCCGGACCACCGGAGCACGGGCACGTGTGGATCCGCGACCAGGCCTTCGCCGCAGTGATCGACCGGCTCGGCTTGGCCAGTCGCGTGGTGCACACCGACTTCTCCGGCGAAGAAGGAGCAGCGGCCACCCGTGAGCTGATGTCGGCCGCGGCGAGACCGACCGCGATCATCTACGACAACGACCTGATGGCCGTCGCCGGTCTGTCCGTCGTGACCGGCCTGGGCCTGCGGTCACCGAACGACGTGACGCTGGTCGCCTGGGACGACTCGACGCTGTGCCGCATCACCCATCCGACCTTGACCGCGATGAGTCACAACATCGTCGCGTACGGCGCCGAGGTGGCCCAGCGGATGTTCGATCTCCTCGATGGCGCCAAGCCGGCGGCACACCTCTACTCGACGCCGACTCTGCTGGTTCGCGAAAGCTCCGGGCCGCCGCGATGATCAAGACGCGGCAGTGACAGTCACCGGGACTCCGTTGAGAGCTGCGGTGCCGGCAACGGTGTCGACCAGGGCCGGATCGGTGACATCGTTGGCGCTGACGCCCGGGACGCTACTGGCGACGGATAGCTGAATACCCGGCCGGCCATGGCCGAACCCGTGCGGCAGGCTGACCACGCCCGGCATCATGTCGTTGCTCGCGGCCACTTCGACATCGACCGAGCCGGCCGCCGAGCTGACCTGGACCAGCTGGCCGTCCTTCAATTGGCGCTCGCGCAGATCGTCCGGGTTCATCAACAGCTGGTGTCGCGGTCTGCCCTTCACCAGGCGGGCCGAGTTGTGCATCCAGGAGTTGTTGCTGCGCAGGTGTCTGCGGCCGATCAGCAGTAGGCCGTCGCCGACGGTCGTCCGATCCAGCAGCGCTTCGCGAGCCCGGGGCAGATCGTCGAGAATGAGCCGCGGCGCCAGGTCGATCCGCTTCGACTTGTTGCGCAACGCGGCTGGCAAGCACGGCTGCAGTGGCCCGAAATCGATACCGGCCGGGGACTTGCGTAGCTTCCGCAGCGACAGTCGATAGGGCCCCATCCGCAGCCCCAGATCCACGATCCGTCGCGGAGTCAGCCGCAACGTCAGCAATGCGGGCAACCGGCGCCGCCCGCTCTTCGGCGTACGGCGTGCGTAGGCCAGGCCGAGGCCGCGGAAGATCTCCCAGTCGTGGCGCGAGTTCTCGGGCCGGGGGAGCACCGCCTCGTTCCAGCGGGCGGTGTTGCGGACGGCGAGTTGGTGGAAGGCGAGGTCGTAGTGCTCCCGCTCGAGCGGCGGCGTCGGAGGCAGGATCACGTCGGCGTGCCGCGTCGTCTCGTTGATGTACGGGTCGACGGCGACCATGAAGTCGAGCGTCTCCAGCGCCTCGTCCAGCTTGCGGCCGTTCGGCGTGGACAGGACCGGGTTGCCCGCGATCGTCACCATCGCGCGGATCTGCCCCTTGCCCGGAGTGAGGATCTCCTCCGCCATCGTCGACGCCGGCAGTTCGCCGCCGAACTCGGGCAGCCCGCGGACCCGGCTCTTCCAGATCCCGGCATGGCCGCGGCCGACGGCACGCAGTGCGTCCACCGCAGGCCGGGGGATCATCGTGCCGCCGGGTCGGTCGAGATTCCCCGTGATGATGTTGAGGACCTGCACCGCCCACTGGCAGACAGCGCCGAACTGCTGCGCGGACACCCCGAGCCGCCCGTAGCAAGCAGCCCGCTCTGCCGTCGCGAACTCACGGGCGATCCGCCGGATCACCGCCGCGTCGATCCCGGTCACCGGCGCGGCTCGCTCCGGCGTCCAATCCGCCACCGCTGCTGTGACCACGTCAAGTCCATCCACGTACGCCGCCGGGCGCGCGGCCCCGTCGGCGATCACCTGATGGATCAGCGCGAGCAGGAACGCCGCATCAGTGCCGGGCCGGACGAAGTGGTGCTCATCCGCGACCACTGCTGTCTCGGTCCGGCGCGGGTCGATCACGACCACCCGGCCGCCGCGGTTGCGGACCTCGCGAAGCCGTCGGCCGAAGCCCGGCGCGGTCATCATGCTGCCGTTGGAGGCCAGCGGGTTCGCCCCCAGCATCAACATGTACGACGTCCTGTCGATGTCCGCGACCGGGACCATCAGCTGGTGTCCGTACAGCAGTTGCGAGGCCAGCATGTGCGGCAGTTGATCGACCGAGGTGGCACTGAACCTGTTCCGGGTCCGCAGCAACCGGACCAGCGGTGGCATGTGCGTCATCGCCCCGAGGCTGTGCACGTTCGGGTTCCCCAGATAAATGCCGACCGCGTCCTTGCCGTGCTCGGCCTGCACCTCGGCGAGCTTGGCTGCGACGAGTTCGTAGGCCTCGGTCCAGGACAACTCCTGCCAGCCGTCGGCAGTCCGGCGTACGGGCTGGGTGAGGCGATCCGGGTCATCCTGCAGATCCCGCAGCGCTACCGCCTTCGGGCAGATGTGACCGCGCGACAGGGGATCGGACTCGTCGCCGCGGATATCGGTTATCCGGCCGTCCTCGACGGTCACCAGCACCCCGCAGATCGCCTCGCACAAATTGCAGGACGTCCGTCGCACCGTCGCCGTCATGCAGCACAACCTACCCGCGCTTTCAGTCGAAGCGGGCTTCATCCAGTCGGCCGAGGATCGCGTCGACGGTCTCGGGCGGGGAGAGGTCTGAATTGTCCAGCCAGAGGCCGCGGCGCGGGGTGAAGGCGTGCAGTTCGTAGTCGAGCTCGTCGACCGAGAAGTTGCTGCGGGTATCGCCCAGGCGGTCCTCGATCACTTCGGGCCGGGGTGTCAGCACCACCAGATAGCGGGGTCGCGTCTCGATGTCGTCCAGGAACTCGCGGAGCAGTTCGCCGATCACCACGTCCTGCAGGACGACCGTGAAGCCGGCCTGGGCATAACCGTCCGCGGCCTGGCAGGCGAGCCGGTAGCGGAGCTTGAGTTGCCGCTGCGCCTCGGCGCCCATCTCGGCCGAGGAGGAGGCCTGGCCGCTGACGATCATCCGGCGGAAGACGTCGCCGCGCAGGTGCACGCCGTACTCGAAACGTCCGGCGAGTAGTTGGGAGACGGTGGATTTTCCAGCGGCCATGATTCCGCTGATCACGATCACCCCATCCGACTCCATGAGGGGATGGTGCCACGCAGCACAAAGTCAGGACAGCAGGCCCGCGAGGTGGCGGCCGAGGATCTCGCGGACCCGGGTGGCGGTGGTGTGGCCGGGCTGGATCGACGCGTGCAGGGACAGGCCGTCGAGCAAGGCGTGCAATCTCTCGGCCTCCAGATCGAGCGCCAGGTCGGCCCTCAACGCGCCGGAATCGGCGAGGCTGTTGAGCAAGCTCGTGCACAGTTCGCGCAATGAGTCCTGCACCGGGTCCAGGTGGTCCCGCAGCCCGGTGGCGCCGGACTCCGCGCCGGCCTGCGCCACGAAAGACAGCCACACCTCGAACTCGGACCGGCGCTCGTCGTCGAGCGGGATCACCTCTTCCAGGTACTGCAGCGCGATCTCCGTCGGGCTGCCCTCCGCTTTGACCGCGCTGACCCGTTCGGAGACCCGGCGGGAGACCAGGTCCATCGCGAAGCTGAGCAGGCCGGCCTGGTCCGGGAAGTAGTACCGCACGGCTCCGGCCGACCAGCCGGACTCGGCCGCGATGGTGCGGACGGAGGCGGCGCAGATGCCATCTCACTGGCGGCCATCTTCATCGGTTGCAGCGTCGGGTTCGGGCATCAGACGATCGCCTGGGCAGACCGCTGGGCCGCGCATCTGCTGGCCGGGGCGCCCCGACCGGCCAAGCCGCCGAAGGGTGGCCGGGCCCGGGCGATCAGAGAGCGCCGAGGCTGGTACCGGCACCTGCTGGCCTGGGCGATCGGATCGGGCCTGATGCTGCTCGGCACACTGCTGAGCGGAGGGTTCGAGGAGTCCGGTGTGCTGCTGCAGCCGGCCGGTACCTGGACGATCGTGCTGGTCATCGACGGCCTCGTCAGTTTCAGTTACAGCCTCGACAGGTTGTCCGAACAGAAGGCGCCGTCTGAGGAGACGACGCTCCGATAAGGTGACCAAATGCTGGTCACATCTCGTTCGTACGTTGAGTATCAGGCGATGTTCGACCTGTCCGAGCTCCCGGCCTCGGTGCTGGACTGCTCGGCCGGTGGGTCCTGCTTCGCCGCCGGGGCCGCCGCCCGCGGGGTGGATGCCGTCGCGGTCGACCCGGCGTACGAATTACCCGCCGCTGAACTGACAGACGTCGTACGCCGGAGTCTGCCGGCCGCGGCCGGGATGGTCGACGAGCACGCGGACCACTTCGTCTGGCACTGGTACGGGTCGCCCGAACGCAAGGAAGACCTACGGGTGAAGGCGGCCGACCGCTTCCTCGCCGATCTGGCCGAATCACCCGAGCGCTATGTCGCAGGAAGCCTGCCTGAGTTGCCGTTCGAGGACGGGCGCTTCGACCTGGTGTTGTGCTCACACCTGCTCTTCACCTGGGCGAATCACTTCGGCCGCGACTGGCACCTGGCTTCGCTGCGCGAGCTGATCAGGGTCAGCCGCGCCGAGGTGCGGGTCTTCCCGCTGGTGTTGCAGGGTGCGGGCGAGCCGGTGCCGTTCCTGCCGGAACTGCTCGAGCGGTTGGCTGAGGACGGCGTACGGCATGAGATCCGCAAGGTCCCGTACGAGTTCCAGAAGGGCGCCGACGAGATGCTGGTGCTGACCCGTTAGTCCACCAGCCCTTGGGGCTCAGCGGGACGGCCTGCTTGGGCCGTCCCGCTGAGGGCCGTTAGCGCAGGAAGCGGCCGCAGTCAGGCCAAGGTTCTGAGCCGCGCTGGGCGAAGAGCATCTTCGCCCGCATGAGTTGCTCGGCTGGCGACGCGTTTATCGGCTGGCCGTGACCGCCGACGCTGTGCCAGGTCTGAATGTCGAACTGGAACAGGCCTTGGTGTCCGGACGGGTTCACCGCTCGCGGATTGCCGCTCGACTCGCAGTTGGCCACCTGGTGCCAGGCTGAACTCATGCTCACGCTGGCGGTCGTCACGATGGTGGGACGATTCGACTCCGACCGGCTGGCCCGGGGCGCAGCGTCGGTCTTGACGGCCGGGGATTCCACCGCGGACTTCGTCGCGGCGTCCAGTTGAAGCGTCTGGCCGGCCAGGATGAGGTTCGGGTTGCGAAGGTGGTTCACCTGGGCGATCTGGTGCCAGTCGGCGCCGTTCGCCTGGGCGATCCCGGACAACGTGTCGCCGGGCTTTACCGAGTAGTCGGCGGCGAAGGCGGCGCCTACGCCGGCGGCGGCGATACCGGCACCGAGGCCGGCGATGGACAGGGTCCGGGCGACCCGGCGAGGAGTACGTCGGGGGCGGGCATGGCGTGCTTTGGACATCAAGAATTTGCTCCTTCGAGCTGAGAGGGGTCAGTCTTCTCCAGCCCGGCCGATTCAGCCTCGGGCGCACTCCAACGATCTCGCCGACGCCGGAGGGGCTCGGGTGGCGAGATGATGGTGGACGTCACCTGGTGCGTGAGGCTCGGATCGTTGCCTGCACTCCCTATCGAGGCAGGTGTACCGGGCTCCGCAGTCTGGTGAGGTACCACTCCCTTCAGGTTTGGGCGGAAAACGTTCAGCGTAGCGGCCGAACGTTCGCGTACTTGCGACGCGATCGGCCCATCGTGCGTGACGAAATCCTTCTACGCAAGGCCCATCCGGGCAATTCGGTGGATGATTGCTTTGGGTAACGGGGCGGAACCAGCTCGATCGTGAGTCGGTGAACGGTCTCCTGATCGTCCGCCTGCCAAGCGGACCAGACCTGTACCAGCAACTCGATCCGGCAACCCGGGCACTTACCGGGCGCGTTCATTCGTTGGTCGAATCAGGCGCTGTCCGTCCCGTCACACGGTTTGATCAGCAGGGGTAGGTTTGGATTTCGGTGGCTTTGAGAGTGGCCCAGAGGGCTTGGCCCGGAGCCAGGTGCAGGTCGGCGACCGCCGCGGTGGTTACGTCGGCCAGCAGCGTCGGCGGACCGTCCAGGCGAACCCGGACGGTGTGCGCGTGCTGTTCAATGCCCGAGACAACTACTTGCCAGGCGTTCCGAGGACTGCCGCTCGGACGTTCGCTGTACAGACTGACGGCAGACGGCGGAAACGCGACGTGCACCGGACCAACCGCCGGCGCTGCGGTGGTCAGTACGCCGCCGCCGTCCAGGGCCACGGTGGTGCCGTCGGCCGTCCCCCGGTAGAGGTTCAGCCCGACAAGCTGTGCTACATAGTTTGTCCGGGGACGCCGGGCGATTTCGGTCGGAGCACCTTCCTGGACGACGTGACCGTTCTCGATGATCACCAGCCGATCAGCCAGCACCATCGCGTCCAGCGGGTCATGGGTGACCAGCAAGGTCCGCCCTTCGTACCTGTCGAGATGCTGCCCGAGTTCCGCGCGGACGTGCAATGTCGTGCCGGCATCTAATGCGGCGAGTGGTTCGTCCAACAGCAGAAGCTCCGGCTGGGTGGCGAGAGCCCGGACCAGGGCGACCCGCTGGGCCTGGCCGCCGGACAAGGACCGCGGTCGGGTCTTTGCGAAGGGAGCGAGGTTGACGGTCTCCAGCCACCGCAGCGCGTCCGCGCGCGCGACCCGCTTGTCGACCCCGCGAGCACGCAGTCCGAACGCGACGTTCTCCAACGCGCTCAGGTGGTCGAACAGCAGATAGTCCTGGAATACCACCCCGATCGGCCGCCTGTCAGCCGACCTGAAAGCCCGCGGCGGTTCGTCCCAGACGTCGTCGCCGAGCCGGATCCGCCCCTCGGTGATCGGCAGCAACCCGGCGATGGCGCGCAACGCGGTGGTCTTGCCGGCACCGTTCGGCCCGAGCAAGGCGACCACCTCGCCCGGCGCGATCTGGAGGTCCAGTCGGAGTTCGAACCGAGCCCGCGTCACCCGCAGATCGGCGTACAGGGTCATCGCAGACCACTGATCCAGCGTTCACGCAGGCAGGCGAGAACAGCCACGGACACGGCCAGTAGCACGACACTCAGTACGACGGCCACGTCCGGGTCCGTCTCCAACGCCAGATAGACGGCCAGCGGCATCGTCGTGGTCCGGCCCGGTAGATTCCCCGCAAAGGTGATGGTTGCGCCGAACTCACCCAGTGCCCGGGCCCAGCACAGCACTGCGCCCGCCACGATGCCCGGCGCGATCGAAGGCAGCGTGACGCGACGGAACGTCAGCCAGCGAGAGGCCCCGAGCGTCGCCGCAGCCTCCTCGTACCGGGGATCCGCGGCCCGCAGCGCGCCTTCGACCGAGATCACCAGGAACGGCATCGCCACGAACGCCTCGGCGACCACCACCCCGGCCGTTGTGAAGGGCAACGAAAAACCGAACCACAGATCGAGGTGTTTCCCGACCAGGCCGCGTCGCCCCAGCACCAGCAACAGCGCAACCCCGCCGACCACCGGCGGCAGCACAAGCGGCACGGTCACCAACGCGCGGATGATCCCGCGTCCGGGAAGCTCCGCGCGGGCCAACAGCCAGGCCAACGGTACGCCGAGCAGCAAGCACACCACGGTGGCTGCACTGGCGCACAGCAGCGACAACCTCAGCGCCTGCCCGACATCAGCGCTGAAAAGCCGTGCCGGCAACGTCGACCAGGGGGCCTGGGCGAGCAGTCCGATCAGTGGGACAAGCAGGAATGCGAGCCCGAGCAGGGCGGGCAGCAGCAGGACCAGCGGCAGCCGCCCACCGATCCTCCGCTGTCGTGGACGAGCGCGACTCACGGGGCGTCGAAGCCGGCCTTGCTCAGTACCGTGCGGGCTTTGCCGGAGAGGACATAATCGACGAAGGCCTTCGCGCCGGTCGCATTCGGGGCCTTGGTCAGCGTCGCGATCGGGTAGTCGTTGATCGCCTTGGCCGCCTCCGCGAACTCGATCCCGTCGACCTTGCCGGCGGCTGCCTGTACGTCGGTCTTGTAGACCAGTGCGGCGTCGACCTCACCAAGGCTGACCTTGGTCAGCGCGGCCTTCACGTCCTGCTCCAGGCTGTCCGGCTCGGGCGTGATCTTGGCGGCGGCGAAGACCTTCTTCGCCGCGGCGCCGCAGGGCACCTGCTCGGCGCAGAGCGCGATCTTCTTGCCGGCATTGCCGAAGTCGGCCAGCCCGGTGATCTTGCCCGGGTTGCCCTTCGGGACCGCGATCTCCAGCCGGTTCTTCACGAAGGTGGTCGCGGTGCCCTTGTCGCTGACCTGGTCCATGTTCTTCGGCGCGGCCGAGGCGAAGACGTCGGCCGGCGCACCTTGGTTGATCTGCTGCGCAAGCGCTGAGCTGCCGGCGAAGTTGAAGACCACCTTCACGCCCGGGTGCGCGGCCTCGAAATCCTTGCCGAGCTGGGTGAAGGTGCCGGTCAGCGAGGCCGCTGCGAACACGGTCACCGTCCCGGAGACCGCTTCGGAGGAAGCGGAAGAAGGCGTCGAGGCGGCCGGTGAGTCGTCCTTGCCGCAGGCGACCAGGGTGAGCAGCCAGACAGCGGTCAAAGCAACTGCTGCAGTACGGCGGAACATTCAGGCCCCCGGGATCTCGACGACGACGTGGGTGGACTTGATGGAGGCGACAGCCACCACGCCGGGCTCGAGACCGAGCTCGTCGGCCGCCTCCCGGCTCATCAGCGAGACGACCCGGAACGGTCCGGCCTGCATCTCGACCTGTGCCATCACGCCGTCCTTCTGGACCCGGGTGACGATGCCGCGCAGGCGGTTCCTGGCCGAGGCAGCCGTGGTGTTGCCTGGCTCGGGCGACTCGGCCAGTTGCTGGGCGAACGCGGCCAGCTTGCGGCCCTCGACCGCCATCCGCCCGTGCTCCTGGACGGCATCCAGCCGGCCCTGTTCGACCCAGCGTCGTACGGTGTCATCGCTGACTCCGAGCAAGGCGGCCGCCTCACTGATCCGCAAATTCGGCATAGGAAGTAGTTTATCGCCGCAGACGCGGCTAGGGAGTCCAAAGTCATAACGATATGGCCGGCTCTCAGGGGCGCGATCGAAGGCGATCACGGCGCTGGTGAACGAGCTCTGCGCCGCGGTCCGGCCGCACGCAGACGACCTCGTGGACGCTCTCGGCGTACCAGGCGCGGTGGTCGACGTGCGGATGGTTGTACCGTCGCAGCATGAGTGAGCCGATTGAGCCCGCGTCGGCCGCCGAGGCCGCCCGCGAACTGGCGAAGGTGCTGCTGGAGCAAGCTGACGCCTTGGACCTGCACGATCTACGGGCCACCGTCGCGATCGAGAACGTCCGGGTCCAGGCCCGGGTACTGGCCGACGCGGTGCACGAGCGTGGCTGGGGTGACATCTTCCTGGGGATCGACTCCTACGATCCGGACGAGCTGGACGACCTGCCGCTCGGCCCCGACGACTACGAGGATCCGGACGACTACCGCGAGATGGCTGCGGGCGATCTGGACCTCCCGGACGAGCCGTTGGTGCCCGAGCACGGTCTCCGGCTGAGCTACCAGGCCCGGTACGACTTCGTGGTGACGGACCCGGAGGCGTTCATCGCCTACGTCCGGGGGCGCTCGGACGAGGCCCACAACGACGACGTGATCGAGGACATCGAGGACGCCAGGTCGGCCTTCGAACTGCTCGGCTACCTGGACGGCATCGGCTCCAAGGATTACGACGGCGTCGGCCTCAGCCCCGCCGGCGGCGAGGAGTCGCACAAGGTGGTCCAGTTCTCCCTCTGGGACCTCGACCCGACCCGCCGGGACGACACCTACCCGTACTGACGTCGGCTCGTTGTGTCGTCACCTAAGCCACTGATCGTGATGGTACGAATACACACCGTGGCTTTAGTCAAGATCAATGCAAATGTTTGATCCTCTCTGTGGCCGGGCTGTGCCGTGCCGTGATGTCGTTCTTCTATCGGCGACGGACGGGTCGCCGGTAGAGGCTCAGGAAGTACTGCGGTTCTCCCGTCCGTGGTCGACTGCACCTCCCCTGCCGACCACGGAATGAGACTGCGGCACCTCCCTCCTTCGGGCCGACCGCCCTCTCGGGGCAAAGCAGGACGCCGGCCGTGTCGCCGGGGTAGCGGTCGCCAGTGAGGTGGTGACCGACACCCGACACGGTCGGCGTTTCCCGTTCCCCAGCTCAAGAACCAGCGGCTTCTGCCACCTCCAGCTCAGGCACGACTGGTCGGCCACGGCGCCGTCCAGCATGTCGACCGCTCGGTCAATCTCCCCGTACGCCGGTTGGCGCGGACCGAGCTGGTGCTGCAAGCTCCGCAGACGCATGCCCACGGCAACGAATTGCTGCTGCGCACCGTCGTGCAGGTTACGTGCGACCCGCTGCCATTCGGTTGTCACCGCCGCCATCAGGCGGGACCGACTCGGCGGTGATCTCAGTGAGGGCATCTTGCAGCCTTAGCCAGAGTCGGCTCGACTCGACCGGCAGGCGGGCCTCGGCCGCCGCCTCGCGCCACCGGCATACTTGACGTTCCGACGTCGGTCGAGCACAAAGCGCCAACGGTCGCATCGCTTGTCTGCAAGGGGATCGCGCTGCCGAGCAGATCGAACTGTTCGCCGGACCGCTGTGGAGGCCAAGGTCGTGCAGCGCGTCGCGAAGGCCTTCTTCTTAGGTGGCGCGAAGGCCTTCTTCTTAGGTTCGGTGCGGCCGTCGCGGACCTGCCGGACGAACTCCTTGATCTGCCCCAGCGCGACTGTGCGGTCCCGGGCGGCCAGCCGCGCGAAGCTGCGATGCAACCAGTGGTAGTGCGGCAACAGAACCAGAGCGGTGACGAAGGCCGCGCCGGTGACACCACCTGCTCCTGATTGGGGGACGGGCTGTCCACCGCGACCACGACACCCGCGAACATCGTCGGGAGACGATGCTGGTGGTGAGCCAGGTCAGCGTGTCAACACAGCCGAGTTCAGCCAGGCGGGCGGCTCTACACGCGCTTCCTGGTCGACCGGGCCATCGGTCGACCAGCCGGCGCCGGGGCTCAGACGGTGTCGCTGGACGTCCGTGTCGGCACCGTCCGCTTCAGGTCACTTCGACGACCCGAATGCGCGCGCCCCTTAGTGTCCTGAGTCGGAGTTCGTGCTTCCGGCTCAGGACACTGGGCGGCGGGTCAGGCGTCGTCGTCGGTCGGGTCGTCGTCGTCGGTCGGGTGGGTGCGGACGGGGTGGGTCCCGGTGTGGTCGACCCGGAACTTGAACCCGTGCGGGCTGACCCACTCCCGTGCGCCGTCGTCGAGTCGGCGGACTGGCCAGTCG
>JAWWOY010000836.1:0-3276 GCA_033851195.1 Kribbellaceae bacterium
CGTGAGAGCGACTCCGGCATGATCCCCATCGTCCTGGCAGCCTTCGTCGGCTGGTACCTGCTGAAAGCGGGCCGCCGTGTCCCTGCCGTGCACCGCTTCGTGGCGTGGCTGACGCCGTGGACCGGGCGGCTGCACACCTGGGTGCTGTCGGCCCCGGCGACGTTCTGCTACATCGCCGTCTTCACCTGCTTCAGCCTGGTCCAGAAGACGGCCCCGCCGCGCCTGATCGACCTCATGACCACGGCGGACAGCACGAACCTTCACCAACTCCGCACCCACACCCTGAGCGTCCTGGCCACGAGCGCCTTCTGGATGGCCGATCACGGAAACGGGCTTGTCCTCTACATCGCCGGCTTCGCCACCGTGGTGGCCTGGGCGGAGCGTCGCTACGGCACCCCGCGACTGGCTGTCATTGCGGTATCCGGCCACGTCTTCGGCTCGCTGCTCACCGAGGCGCTGCTGAGGCAGGCGATCCTCCACGGCCGCGCTCCGACGAAGCTCGTCTACGCCACCGATGTCGGCGTGAGCTACATGCTGATGGCGGGGATGGCCGGTGCCGTACTCGCCATGCGCGGCCGACTGCGCCTGATAGCTGGGGCGATCCTGCTGGCCATGCTCTTCACACCCATGTTGACCAGCCACACCATCTGGGACTTCGGCCACATCGTCGCCGCGTCGTGCGGGCTGATCGCCGCCGTAGTGTGCCGCCTGGCCGGTCCGCTGCGCACGCCCAAGCCCCTGACGCCGCGGAGCAAGGCCGCAGTGACAACGCAGAGCAGCAGATCAGATGCCGATCGGGTGCCAGACCGTCTTTAGCTCGAGGTACTGGGTCAGCCGGGAGATGCCCTGGTCGGCGGTCCAGTTCTCGTCCGCCGGGCGACGGACGCGCTTGAGGTTCTCCGCCGCGGCGGCCTCCAGGTCACGCGCCTCGTCAGCGTCCACCACACCCGCGAGGTCGATCGCGTTGACGTCCAGGTGGGAGGCCAGCCAGGGGCCGATCTCGGCGGCGGAACCGGTCAGGATGTTCACCACGCCACCTGGCAGGTCCGAGGTCGCCATCACCTCACCGAGCGTGATGGCCGGCAGTGGACGCTCGAACGAGCTGACCACCACGGCGGTGTTGCCGGACACGATCGCCGGCGCGATCACGCTGGTCAGCCCGAGCAGGCTGGAGTCCTGCGGGGCCAGCAGTGCCACCACCCCTGTCGGCTCAGGCAGGGAGAAGTCGAAGTACGGGCCGGCCACCGGGTTGCTGGAGCCGACCACCTGGGCGAGCTTGTCGGCCCAGCCGGCGTACCAGACCCAGCGGTCGATGGACTCGTCCACGACGGCGCGGGCCTTGCCGATGGACAGGCCCTCCGATGAGGCGACCTCGGAGCTGAACTGCTCGTGCCGGCCCTCCATCATCTCGGCGATCCGGTACAGCACCTGACCGCGGTTGTACGCCGTCCGGGCCGACCAGCCGGCGAAGGCCTTCCGCGCGGCAACGACCGCGTCCCGGGCATCCTTGCGGGACGCCTGCGACGCATTGGCGAGAAACTTGCCCTTGGCATCGTTCACGACGTACGAGCGGCCGGATTCGCTGCGCGGGAAGGCCCCGCCGACGTACAGCTTGTAGGTCTTGCGCACATCCAGCCTCGACGGGTCCTTAGTGGGCAAGGTAGGCCTCCAGACCATGGCGGCCGCCCTCGCGACCGTAGCCCGACTCCTTGTAGCCGCCGAACGGCGAGGTCGGGTCGAAGCGGTTGAACGTGTTGGCCCAGACCACGCCGGCGCGCAACTGGTTCGCCATCCACAGGATCCGGGAACCCTTGTCGGTCCAGACCCCGGCGGACAGCCCGAAGGGCGTGTTGTTGGCCTTCTCCACCGCCTCCGCGGGGGTTCGGAAGGTGAGCACCGACAGCACCGGGCCGAAGATCTCCTCGCGGGCGATCCGGTGCGCCTGCGAGACGCCCGTGAAGACCGTCGGCGGGAACCAGAAGCCCTGCGTGGGCAGCTCGCACTCGGGCGCCCAGCGCTCGGCGCCCTCGTCCTCGCCGACCTGCGACAGCTCGCGGATCCGGGCCAGCTGGGCCGCGGAGTTGATCGCGCCGATGTCGGTGTTCTTGTCCAGCGGATCGCCGACGCGCAGCGTCCCCATCCGGCGCTTCAGCCGCGCCAGCACCTCGTCGTACACGCTCTCCTGGACCAGCAGCCGCGAACCCGCGCAGCAGACGTGGCCCTGGTTGAAGAAGATGCCGTTGACGATGCCCTCGATGGTCTGGTCGATCGGCGCGTCCTCGAAGACGATGTTCGCCGCCTTGCCGCCGAGCTCGAGCGTGACCCGCTTCGACGTACCGGCGACCGCGCGGGCGATCGCGCGGCCGACCGCGGTCGAGCCGGTGAAAGCGACCTTGTCGACGCCCTCGTGGGTGACCAGGGCCTCGCCGGTCGCACCGGCGCCGGTGATGATGTTGACGACGCCGGGCGGCAGGTCCGCCTGCTGGCAGATCTCCGCGAACAGCAACGCGGTCAGCGGGGTCGTCTCAGCCGGCTTCAGTACGACGGTGTTGCCGGCGGCGAGCGCCGGCGCGATCTTCCAGGCGAGCATCAGCAGCGGGAAGTTCCACGGGATCACCTGACCAGCGACACCGATCGGCCGCGGGTCCTCGCCTACGCCTGCATAGGAAAGCTTGTCCGCCCAGCCCGCGTAGTAGAAGAAGTACGCGGCGACCAGCGGGAGGTCGACGTCACGGGACTCGCGGATCGGCTTGCCGTTGTCCAGCGACTCCAGCACGGCCAGTTCGCGCGACCGCTCCTGGATGATCCGCGCGATCCGGTACAGGTACTTCGCCCGGTCGCGTCCGGGCATCGTGCCCCAGGACTTGTCGAACGCCTTGCGGGCGGCCTTCACCGCGCGGTCGACATCGGCGGCACCGGCCTCGCTGACCTCGGCCAGCACCTCCTCGGAGGCAGGGCTGATCGTCTTGAACGGCTTGCCCTCCGTCGCGTCGCTGAAGACGCCGTTGATGAACAACCCGTACGACGACTTGATGTCGACGATCGCCCGGGATTCCGGCGCGGGTGCGTACTCGAATCTGCTCAATGCCCTCAGTCCAGCGTGAAGTAGTCGGGGCCGGAGTAGTAGCCGGTGGCGAGCTTGGTGCGTTGCATCAGCAGGTCGTTCAGCAGGCTGGAGGCACCGATGCGGAACAACTCCGGGTCCAGCCAGTCCGGTCCGGCTGTCTCGTTGACCGTGACCAGGTACTTGATCGCGTCTTTGGCGGTGCGGATTCC
>JAWWOY010000650.1:0-4667 GCA_033851195.1 Kribbellaceae bacterium
GCATCAGCAGGTCGTTCAGCAGGCTGGAGGCACCGATGCGGAACAACTCCGGGTCCAGCCAGTCCGGTCCGGCTGTCTCGTTGACCGTGACCAGGTACTTGATCGCGTCTTTGGCGGTGCGGATTCCGCCGGCGGCTTTGACCCCGATGTGCAACCCGGTGGCCTCGTGGTAATCGCGGACGGCCTCCAGCATCACCAGCGTCACCGGTAGCGTCGCCGCGGGGGAGACCTTGCCGGTTGAAGTCTTGATGAAGTCCGCGCCGGCCAGCATCGCCAGCCAGGACGCGCGTCGCACGTTGTCGTACGTGTCCAGCTCGCCGGTCTCCAGGATCACCTTCAGGTGGGCGTCGCCGGCGGCCTCGCGGATCGCGCTGATCTCGTCGAAGACCAGGCCGTAGCGACCGGACAGGAACGCGCCCCGGTCGATCACCATGTCGACCTCGTCGGCCCCGGCGGCGATCGCGTCGCGGGTGTCCTGCTGCTTGATCGCGAGGCTGGAACGTCCACTGGGGAAGGCGGTTGCCACACTCGCCACATTGATGCCGGAGCCACGCAGTTCGTACTTCGCGGTGGCCACCAGGTCCGGGTAGACACAGACCGCGGCGACCTGCGGCGCGGTCGGATCGGCCGGGTCGGGCCGCTTCGCCTTCGCGCACAGGGCCCGCACCTTGCCGGGGGTATCCTGTCCCTCCAGCGTGGTCAGGTCGATCATCTGGATGGCCAGATCCAGGGCGTAAGCCTTCGACGTGGTCTTGATCGACCGGGTGCTCAGGGCGGCGGCCCGGGCCTCGGCGCCGACCTGGTCGACGCCCGGCTGGCCCAGCAGGAACCGCCGCAGCCGGTCCTCGGACGAGGTCACGTCGGCGAGGCTATCCGTGACACTGCCCAGGCCGTTGTCGAGTGTGGTCACCCGCAGCAGTCTAGTGTCCCGGACCCTGGTGCCCGTGTCGTCGGTCCCTTCGCACCAGCGGCGCCCAGGTGGGCCTTCGCTGCGTTGGCGGAGATACCACGAGGAAACCCGCTCGAGGTACCTCCTTCGGTCCCCGGCTAGTTTGTCCGGGTGAAGTCCAAGCCCACCGAGAATGAGCAGTACCTGACCGCCTCGAACCGGATCACCGGTGTCGTGGTGATGGTGATCGGCCTGCTCGGCCTGCTCGACATCCTGCTGGAGTGGCGGACGATCAGTGGCCTGCTGGTCGGAGCCCTGATCGGGATCCTGATTCTGTCGGCGTACGTCGGTCTGGTCCGCCCGTCGGTGACGTTGAGCCCTGACGAACTGCTGATCCGCAACCACATCAGGGACCACCACGTCCCGTGGAACCAGATCACCGAGGCCGACGTGACCGACATCCTGCGGGTGCAGACCGCGAACCAGCGGCTGCGCTGCCCCGGTGTCCAGTTGGTGATGCGGGACATGCGCAAGCAGCGCGTCGGCGGCCGCAAGCTGGGCGCGGAAAACTCGATCTCCCGGGCCGAGTTCGTGGTGGACCGGATCGAGAATCACATCGAGCGCCACGGGCCGGCGGCCAAGGGTGAGGTCGTGACCGCGTGGGCGAGGCCTGAGCTTTGGATCTTCGGCGGACTGGTTGTCGTCGCCTTGCTGGCGTGGCTGTCACGCTGATGCCGAAGCTGTCCCGGCGCAAGGTCCTCGGAGTCGGCGCGGCTGGTGTCGCCGTTGCCGGAGGCGCCGGGCTGATCGAGACCGGAGTGTTGCCCGGGCGCACCAGGTTGCACGGCGTACTGGGGCTGACAGGTGACGATGGAGTGGTGCCGGCCGCCGGCCGCGGTCCAGCCGTCTCCGGCAGCTTCACCTCGGCAGCCCGCCGTACGAAGGTCGGCTGGACGGTGATGTACCCGCACGGGCAGAAGGCTGACGCACGTCTGCCCGTGGTGCTGTTGCTGCACGGGCGAGGTGGTGACCACAAGTCGGGCAGCAACGACCTCGGCATCGACCGGTACCTGACAGCCGTTGTCGAAGCCGGTACGCCGCCCTTCGCGATCGCGGCGGTGGATGGCGGCCAGGACAACTACTGGCACCGGCGGGCGAGCGGGGACGACCCGCAGAAGATGCTGACCGGCGAATTCGTCCCGATGCTGGCGAAACGAGGCCTGCGCACCGACCGGTACGGCGTACTGGGGTGGTCGATGGGTGGCTACGGCGCCCTGCTGCTGGCTGCTGATCAAGGGTCGCAGCGCTTGGCGGCTGCCGGGGCGATGAGTCCGGCGTTGTGGCACAAGGCGTCGCAGACCGCGGCGGGTGCGTATGACGGGCCGGAGGACTTCCAGGCGCACCAGGTGTTCGGCCGTGCCGGGGATCTCAAGGATGTTGCTCTGCGCATCGACTGTGGCCGGGACGACCCGTTCGCCGGCGCGGTCCGGGACCTGCGCGAGCAAGTGAAAGCGGCGGGCGGTCTGCAGGCTGGTGCGCACACGACGGGATATTGGCGGAGGATGTTGCCTGACCAGTTGCGTTTCCTCGGCAACGAACTCTCCGGCTGAGGGGTACTTCTGGCTACGGGGTCGCGTCTGACTGCCTGATTGGGGCGGATGAACCTCCAGTCACGCAAGATGAGATCTGTAAGTCCCCCGTATTCGAAAGTGGAGCGCATGATCAACCCCCGCAAGAACCTGCGTCGCCCGGCGCTGACTCGCACACTAGTGGCAGTCGTCGCCCTGGCCGCCTGCGCAGGGCTCGCGATGCCGGGCGCCCAGGCCGCCCAGCCCGGCGCCCAGGCCGCCCAGCCCGGCGCCGCTGCGACCCAGCCGATTCCGGTTCCGGGAGTGTCGGCCAAGGTCCCGACCGGTGACATGAACGCGACGGCTACCGCGGCCTGGTCCTCGTCGACCGCCTGGAAGCAGGTCCGGTACAACCCGCTCTACAGCACCCCCTACGTCGGCGCTTCGAGGTGCAGGGAACCGAAGATCGCGCTGACCACCCAGGCCAACGTCCTCAAGTACGACCAGTACCTGCTGAACTGCCTGTACGCCGTCTGGCGGCCGATCGTCTGGCGCGCCAGGGGCGATTACAACCGCAAGCCGACGCTGATCGTGCACCCCTACTACACGGTCAAGACACGCTGCGGCACGGTGATCAATAACTCGTTCTACTGCAGCTACAGCAACGGCGCGATCTACATCCCGTGGAAGTACCTCGCCAGTCTCTGGGCCCAGAACCCGGCCTACGCCCGTGCCTACGCGACACAAACGATGGCGCACGAGTACGGCCACCACATCCAGAGCCAGACCGGCATCATGGACGCCTCCTGGTGGCGGCAGAACCACATGACCACCTCGTCTGCGGCCCTGGCGGAGAACCGTCGCCGTGAGTTGCAGGCTCAGTGCCTCGGCGCGGTCTACGTCGGCGCCGACAGGGTCTACTACCCGATGACCGGCGCCATCATGACGCAGTGGAAGTACCTGGTCTCCCACTCGGGTGACATGCCGGGCTACGCACGCGACCACGGGTCGTGGACCAACACCAACTTCTGGTCCAACGCCGGGTTCTACGGCGATGGCAAGGCCACGCATGCCGGCAGTTGCAACACCTACGCGGCAGCGGCGACCCGGATCTCCTAGGTGCGGTGAGTAACGAAGCCGCCCGGAGCGCGTTGGCGTGCCGGGCGGCTTGCTTTTGCATCGACTGGTCGAAGGTGGTTCGCTGACCCGGAAACCTCCTGCGGGGGCCTGTCAGGCTATGAACACGATCAGCGATCGTGTGATTACCGTGTTTCGCCCCCGCACGCCTTACAGTCTTGTGTCGAACGCCAACGGCAGGAGTTACGGATCGTGAACTACGACGAGTTCAACACCGAATACACCAAGGTGCTGGACAAGATCAACAGCGGCGGCTGTGGACCGGCGGAGCTGTCCGGCCACGTGAGCCGGCTGCGCAAGGCCACCGCCGGCATCGAGTCGCCGGGGGAACGGACCCAGATCGCCAGTGACCTGGCCGCGCTCGGCCAGATGCTCGATGTGTCCCGGCGCACCAACAACCGGGAGGACGTCTGGGCGATCACGTCCGAGGCGGTCCGGCGGGCCAGCAGTGGCGAGGGCACCGTGGCCGACCGGATCGGCCGGATCGAGGCGAGCATCAGCGAGATCACCTCGCTCGCGAACCGGAACCCGGACGAGCGCGACGCGCTGATGCAGTCCACCAGCACGCTGCGACTCCTGCACTCCTCGCTGCAGAGCTCGCTGCGCGCCGAGCAGGCCGAGGCAGAGGCATCCTCCGCCCGCTGAGGCGCTGCCTGAAGGCCCCTGTAGTGCAGGGGCCTTCAGGATTGCTCAGATACCGGTCGCGGTGGCCAGGTCCGCCTTGATCGCGGCGAGTTCCCCGGCCGCTTGCGCACGCGCTGCGGCGACGTCCGCGCCGGCGACCGGGATCACCACCTCCAGGTAGCACTTCAGCTTCGGCTCCGTGCCGGACGGCCGCACGATCACCCGGGCGCCGTCGGACAGCCGGTACCGCAGGCCCTCGGTCGGAGGCAGCTGAACACCTTCGCTCAGGTCATCCACCTGCTCGACCGCGTGACCACCCAAAGAGGTCGGCGGCGTCGCCCGCAACCGGCCCATCGCCGCGGTGATCAGGCTCAGGTCGTCCACCCGGGCGGACAGCTGATCGGTGGCGTGCAGGCCGTACTTGATGGCGAGATCGTCGAGCAGATCCA
>JAWWOY010000653.1:0-3090 GCA_033851195.1 Kribbellaceae bacterium
AGGTAACACTTCGTGATCACTTGGCTGGCCGCGCGCGGGGCTTGAAGGGGGACGCACGGACGACCGCTTGGTCGTGATGGCGCGAGTGCGTCGCCGGTGGGTACGTCGGGCAGTCCTTTGCCGCGCCAGCACGTACCCGGTCCCGCGCGGGTGGCTGGACCCTTCTGCCCCCGGAGTACAGGTTTTAGAGTGGAGAATGACGCTGACCAGCGCGGCCAGACGGTCAGGAGGCCCTACCATGAGTGCTGCCTCGGAACCCGGGACGAGCCGGCAAGGCTTTGTCCTCAACGAGGACCAGGGCGACGCGTTCTGGTGGTTGGGATCATTGACCATCAACAAGCTGGGCGGAGAATCGACGCAGGGCGGGCTGAGCATCGTCGAATTCTGGGTGCCCGCCGGCTACGCGCCGCCGGTGCACACTCACATCGGCAAGGACGAGGCGTTCTACATCCTCGACGGTCAGGTGTCCTTTGTCTGCGGGTCGCAGTCCTGGCAGACCGGCCCGGGGTCGTTGGTGTTCCTGCCGCGCGATGTGCCCCACGGTTTCCGCGTGTCCGACGACGGACCGGGCCGGGCGCTGCTGATGGGTCACCCAGCCGGGTTCGAGAATCTCATCCGTGAGCTGGGTGAGCCCGCCCAGCAGCTGGAAATCCCCGGCCCGGACGTCCCGATGCCGGACGACGACCGTGTAGCCGCGGTGTGGGCCGCCCATGGGGTCACGATCGCCGCCCCGGGGTCCACGCCCACGCCCTGACCAGCCGTCGACCCGGGCTTTCACCATGCTGTCGCCGATCGTCACCACTCCAGCCGGCACTTCGTGATCATCTGGCTGGGTGCGTGCGGGGCTTGAAGTGTCAGATACGCCATGTCAGCGAACAACCCACAGCTGGAGTATTAGGGTCGCGTGGTGGACAAGGTGATGCAGGGCGGCCGGTTCTCCAAGCCAGTACGTCGGGGCGACACCGTCGAGCGCCGAGCCGGTCCGTCGAGCGCCAATGTGCACGCCCTGCTGCGCCATTTCGAGCGCGTCGGTTTCGCCCTCGCTCCGAAGTTCGTCGGTACGACGGCCGGCCGCGAAGTGCTCACCTTCATCGAGGGTGAGACGGGCTATCCGCCGTTGCCCGAGTCGCAGCGCTCCGACGAGGCTCTGGTCAACGTAGCCCGAGCGATCCGCGCGATGCATGACGCGACCCGGGGATTCGTGCCGGTGGATCCGGAGGCGTGGCACGATCTCGAGGTGGCAGTCCCGGCGCGCATCGACTGCATCGGGCACCACGACCTCGCACCCTGGAACATCGTGTTCGACGGCAGCCAGGTGGTCGGCATCATCGACTGGGACTCGATCCGCCCGTCGAACCGGGTCTGGGATCTTGCGTACGCCGCTCACCAGTTCGTGCCCTTTCACCCGCCGGCCTCGCTGGGACCGTTCGGCTGGACGGAAGTACCAGATCGGGCCGCGCGGCTGCGTCTGTTCACCGATGCCTACGGGCTGGGAGTCGAGCCGGCAGAGATCCTCGATCTGATCGTGGTGCGGCTGACGTCCTTCGCTGCTCATATGGAGCGGGAGATCCGCGCCGGGAACCCCGACTACGCCGTGCAGCGAGAAGACAACCATGCCGACGGCTACCGCACCGCGGCACGCTACATCCTGGACAACCGCGCGGTTCTCCTCGCCTGACCGAAGTTCGGCGTTGTTCGCGTTGTTGGCATCGCTAGCGCCCGCCTTGTGACCCCCAGCTTCGGTCTATCGGACGCTTCGATGGTCCGAAGGGACCGATCAATGGCGACACGCCGCGTAACTAGGGACCGACGAGCCGGGACCGACCGCCTCGACTGGGCGGTTCGGACCCGGGCGCGCGGCCTTCGATGCGGTCCAGGTCTGGGTGCCTGGCGAGCCGTCAGACCCTGTTATGGAACGTCTCGGGATTGGTCAGGCGGGGTCGAGGGTGAGGCTGACGGAGTTGATGCAGTATCTGAGGTCGGTGGGGGTGCCGTAGCCCTCGCCTTCGAAAACGTGGCCGAGGTGGGAGCCGCAATTGGCGCAGCGGACCTCTACCCGCTTCATGCCCAGGTCGTGGTCCTCGATGTACTCGACGCGGTCCTCGGCCAGCGGCGCGAAGAAGGACGGCCAGCCGCAGTGCGACTCGAACTTGGTCTCGCTGCGGAACAGTTCTGCTTGGCAGGCCCGGCATCGGTAGACGCCGATCGTCTTGGTGTCGGTGTACTCGCCGGTGAAGGCGCGCTCGGTGCCGGCCTTGCGCAGCACCTGGTACTCCGCTGGGGCCAACTGCGCCCGCCACTCCTCGTCGGACTTCTGGACCGCGTACTGCTTGGTGTCGTCTGTCATGTGCCCGGACCTCCTCGCCGGTGCCCCCGCCAGGAGCCGGATCCGTCGAGATCCGGCTCCTCACCATTATCAGCGCCGCCGCAAGTCGATCCGGTCTAGGACCGGGACCGTAAGGGTGCGGTGATGTCTAGAGGATCACTTGAACCAGGACGGCAGCGGAATGATCCGCACCACCTGGGGGTCGTGATCACTGATCTGGTCGGGGAACTCGCTGTTCATGTGCACGATGTCGTACGACGAAGCGGGCCGCAGGTTCTTCGACATCAGCATCTGATCCAGGATCTGGCTGTTGCCCTCGAACACGTAGCTGTACCGCTCCGGAGTCGGCAACGTCCGCGGCAGGTCGACTAGTCCGGTCTTGCCGCTACCAACCAGGATGTCGGTGGTCTGGGAGAAGTCGAAGTCGTTCAGGTCACCCAGTACGACGACATTGGCGCCCGAGTCCTTGGTCAGGATCTGGTCGACGAAGCTCCGGACGGCCTGGGCCTGCAGGTGGCGCTTCGGCGCCGAGCTCTGCACCGGTGGCTGGAACCGGCCCCAGAGCGGGTCGTCGCCGCCCTTGGAGCTGAAGTGGTTGACCACCACGAAGAGGCTCTGGCCGAACCAGGTGAACTCACCGGCCAGCGGGACGCGGGTGGACGCCCAGGCCGGGTTGGCCGGGTCGACGCGACCGGGCGACGCGCTGAGCTGGACCTTGCCGCGCTTGTCCAGCACGACGTTGGTGGCGGTGGTCGAACCGCCGC
>JAWWOY010000707.1:0-5495 GCA_033851195.1 Kribbellaceae bacterium
AACACCTTCAGGGCGCCGTCGGGCCGGGTGAGCTGAGAGATGCGCCGCAGTTATGTGCAGACGTGGGCCGGTACGGGTAGTTAACCTGTTCGTCCGGATCACGCCGTGTGTGCTGGGGGATGAGGACGAACAGTGTCGAACAAGGACTGGAGCGAGCCGCCAGGGCCGTATCCGCCGCCGGGGCCCTCGGGCCAGCGATCAGCATCGGGCCGCGCGCGACCCGATGCGCGCAACAGAGCTTCCTGGAACACGTCCACGGCTTCGGCCAGCAAGGTCTCATGAGGAGTATCGATGTCGGACAACTGGAATCCACCCCCGGGGCGGAGCCCGCACGAGCCGGAGCCGGAGGGCGACCAGCCCGACGACGGACCGGTCTCGGGTCCACCCCGCCGGGATGGCCAGTCGCCCCTCTGGTGGACAGATTCACCGCCTGAGCAACTGGAGTACCTGAAGCCGGTCGAGCCAGGCCCGGACCGCCCCTCCGGCCCGCCCTACCCGCCCGCCGGAGCCCGTCAAGGCCCCGCTCAGCGCGGACCAGCTCAAGGTAGACCAGCCCAGAGTGGACCTGTTCAGGGTGGGCCTGCTCAAGGTGGACCTGCTCAAGGTGGCCCCGCCCAACGTGGACCTATTCATGGCGGACCCGCCCAGGGTGGACCCGGCCAAGGCGGACCTATTCAAGGCGGACCCGCCCAGGGCAGGCCCTCGCAGAGTGGACCTGGACCGCGGCATTCCGGGCCGCCGCAGGGCCCGCCCGCTCAGAGCAACCCCTGGTCGTCGGCATCTCCCGCGCCGTTCCCGCCGTACCAGCAGGGCGGGCGACCGCCGTACCAAGGTCCGCCGCCGGGCACGCAGCCCGGCTGGCAGTACCCGCCGATCCCGATCCCGAAGCCACCGGGTTCGGGCCGTCGTCGCAAGCCGCGCCGGACGTCGAAGGGACTGCTGTTCCTGCTGGTCGTAATTGCCGTCCTTGTGGTCGGCTCCGGCGTCACCGTCGCGCTGCGCAGCGGCGGCAACGACAACCCCACCACCCCGGTGGCGGCTGACACGCCGTCGGTGACTCCGTCGGAAACTCCTTCGCCGACACCTAAACCGACACCGACGCCGACACCTAAACCGAAGCCCAAGCCCACCCCCACGCCGAAGCCCAAGCCGCGGGTGCTCACGGCGTACGAGTTGGTGGCGAAGAACAAGATCTACCGCAGCGGTGCCGTGCAGGCGTCCCGCTGCACAGAGCCGCCGTACCGGCCGACAACATTCGCGGCGACGAAGGCCTACTACAACCGGATGCTGCCCTGCCTGAACCGGTCCTGGTGGCTCAGCATGAAGAGGGTAGGCATCTCCTTCCGGGCGCCGCACGTGATCGTTTACGGCGGCACCATCAAGACGCCGTGTGGCATCGAGCGCGGCTCCCGCGGGTTCTACTGCGGTGGCAACGAGACGATCTACATGCCCTTCGCGGTGGACTACAAGAACTACAAGATCAACCCGATGTACACCCGGGCGTGGATGCTGAACACGTTCGCGCACGAGTATGGGCATCACGTGCAGCAGGTGTCCGGCATCTTCGGTGCCTCCTTCGCCCGGCAGGCCACCATGGCCGACCCGAACAACAGGCTGCAGGAGAGCCGCCGGCGCGAACTGCAGGCGTCCTGCCTCGGGTCGGCCTACCTGGGCGGCGACGCGGCCTTCATCCCGATGCGGGGTCAACTGCTGAGCAGTTGGAAGTTCGCGGTCGCCAACGCGGGTGACGAGTTCGCCCCGAACAAGGTCCGCGACCACGGCGCGAAGGCAAACCACAACCTCTGGTCGACCCGCGGCTACACCAGCAAGAACCCCAATCTCTGCAACACCTGGGTGGTCCCCGGCAAGTACGTCAGCTAGCGCAGGTCCCTTCCGCGAACGTTCGCCGGAATGCACAGACCTGTGGACAGGCGCCGATCAGCGCGTGTCCACAGGTCCGTGCTTTGCTGATTCGCGCCACAGCACGGGGCGAAGGAATGGCGAGCGGTCAGTCGGCGAAGAGGCGGCGGGTGCTCAGGGAGCCGCCGAAGGACGTGACGAAGTTCGACAAGGATTCGCCGATGTCGGAGAGGTGCCAGTTCTCCGGGCCCGAGTACCAGCCGATACCGGCATCCGGGTCATCGTCATCATCGGTGGCCGCGATCTCCAGCGCCCACTTATGCGTCTGCCCCAGTACGGCGGCATACGGCAGGCAGCGCGACGCGAACTCCAGCCGGTGGCTCTGCGGCAGATCCGCCGAAGTCTCCTCGGCGAGGTAGCGCTGCAGCCCGGCGACCCGGCCGAGTACGGCGGCGCCGCGGGCGGTGCGGGCCGGTGCGACCTGGCCGACCAGCGCCAGCGCCACTCCGGCGAGCATTACCGCGAACCCGACCAGCCCGAACTTGGTGACGATGGCAAGCACCACCGTCAGCACGACACCGGCTCCGACCAGCACCAGGCCGGCCGTGGTCCAACGGTTCCGGACCGTGTCCGGGCGGCTGGCGAACCAACCCTGCGTGACGACGTCGGCGTACAGGTGCTCGCGGACCAGGCCGAGGCGCGGCCGCAGCGCGGGACCGAGGGCGGAGACGGTGACCGTCTCGCCGTCGGCGAAGACCGCGTCCAGCAGGGCCTTCTCGTACGGCAGCAACTCGGGGCCGCCCTCGTTCAGCTGCTGCAGTTGCCAGTCGAGCCGGCCGAACTGGCTCTCGCGGGGCAGCTCGACGATGGTCAGGTAGTTGCGCACGGCAAGGTCCAGCACGGTGGCGGTGATGTCCACCACGTCGGCGGTCTCGTCCACCACGGTGCCGAGCTGGCCCGGGCGGATACCGTCCGGGGCGGCGAACTGCGGGCCTTCGGCACCATCCAGTACCGGGCGCTCGGGCGCACCGGCTGACGGGTCGACCCGGAACGCGTCGCGGCCGCGGAAGAACCACAGCGCCGCGGCGCCGAGTACGCCGAGGCCGAGCAGCAGCGCGCTCAGCCCGATGGTTGCCGAGTCCATGGTGAAGGCCCGGCCCAGGCTCCAGCGGGTGGCGAACGCCGCGTTCGGCTTGACCGTGGCCTGGTCGCTGAGACCGGCGAGGAAGCTCAGCCGCCCGCCGGCCGGGATCCCGTTCTGCTCGATCTCGAGGGCGGCCGACTCGCCCAGTTGCGACGACGTACAGGGCATGCTCGAACCGGGGCGCCCGGCGATGCAGGTGACCCAGGTGGCGAACGGGATGGTGGCCGACACCGTCGCCTTCGGGATCGAACTGTTGAAGCCCTGTGCGATCGGCCAGCTCACCTCGCGGCCCTCGGGCGAGTCGGCGACGACGTTGTCCACCTCGTAGCTGTAGACGATCTTGACCTGGCCGGAGGCCCGCAGGCTGAGTTCACGGCCGTTCTCGACGGCGGAGTTCTCGAAACCGTCGGCGGGCTTGCCGTTCACCGTGGCCGAGACGTTGCGGATGTCGTAGGTGCGGTCCTGGTCGGCGTCGGAGCGAACCCGCGTCTGCAGGGTCCGGCGGACCGTGTCGCCACCGGCGATCAGATCGACTGTCTCCTTGACTTTCAGCACGCCGTCGCCGTTGAGACTGGCCTCGGCGACGTACGTGGTGATCTTGTCGTCGGTGGTCGCGG
The DNA here is from genome assembly GCA_033851195.1 of Kribbellaceae bacterium. Classification (GTDB taxonomy): domain Bacteria; phylum Actinomycetota; class Actinomycetes; order Propionibacteriales; family Kribbellaceae; genus Kribbella. Next base: position 3,622 of record JAWWOY010000707.1, read on the forward strand.
CGGTACTCGGCAAGGTGATGCCGAGGGCAACGACAACGCCGGTGAAGGACACGAGGAGGGCAGCCGGCAACAGGCGGCGCTTCAGTGACATGGGTCGAGGGTAGTCTCGTCGCGGTTCGTCGAGCGAAACCGTAAGGTCATGTGAAGAAGGGCATTTCAGACTTGAGCACTCCCTACGGCTACGGCGGCCGTCCCCAGGACCGGCCAGGCCCACCGCCCGGCGTGCTGCCGCCACCGCAGGCCTCGCCATGGCAACAACAGGTGCAACGACAAGGGCAACAACAAGGGCAACAGCGGCCGCCGGTCGGTGACTTCCGCACCCCGCAGCAGAGCCCGTACGGCGGGCCGCCCGGCCAGTTCGGTCCACCGCCCGGACAGTGGCCCCAGCCTTACTACGGCGGCCCGAACCAGTTCAACGGCTTTCAGCCACCGCGGCGTAAGTCGGGTGCGGTGCGGATGATTCTGGTGGCCTTCATGATGCTCGCGTTCCTCGGCATCGGCCTGGCCGCAGTCGCTGTGGTACTCACCGGCAACAGCACTGGCAGCCACAGCGCTGACCCGGGCGAGGTCGGGCCATCGATCGTGCCCACCCCCACCACTCACGCCGAGCAGGGCTCGGCCGACGACATCCTGCTGAACGCTCCGGTCTACCAGGCAGGTGGTCTGGGCCAGCTGGACTGCCCGGCCGCGAAGCTCGGCGACGGCAGCTTGGCCGCGCAGAAGGTCTACTACCAGAGGCTCTTCAAGTGCCTGAACGATGCCTGGCGCCCGGTCTTCGAAAAGCTCGGCGACGCCAAGCCCGACCCCGGGCTGGTCGTCTTCGACCAGCCGGTCAACACCCCGTGCGGAGCCTTCAAGCCGTTGTCCGGCCGGGTGCTCGCCTTCTACTGCTACGGAAACCAGGTGATGTACACCGACGTGAAGCAGATGAACAAGGCGTTCGGGTCCAAGCAGGACCTGGCGTACCTGATGACGATCGCGCACGAGTATGGCCATCATGTGCAGGGCGTCACCGGGCTGTTCTATGCCAGAGCCGTCTACCTGCAGGACCACCCGGACCAGAAGCTGGAAAGCTCCCGGCGCAATGAACTGCAGGCGTCGTGCTTTGCGGGCGTGTTCAGCAAGGCGGTCGAGCAGAGCTATCCGCTGACCGGGCGGCTGCAGGAGTTCGAGTACCAGGCGAGCAACAGCTTCGGCGAGAGCCCGGACACCCCGGAGGACGAACGCACCCACGGTCTGTCCACCAGCCAGGGCTTCTGGATCATGAACGGCTTCAACATCGGCGAGACCAAGGCCTGCAACGCCTTCGCCGCCCCGACCGACCTGGTGAAGTAGCGCACTAGCAGCCGCTTGTTCTGCTGCCGTTCCGCCGGCCCGGCGTATTATCCGGGCCGTGACGTTGCGACGGGGAGACCATGCTCCGCCCGAGCGCACTTTGGTCGACATCCTGCAGGCCAGCGCGGTGGCGTACCCGGACGAGCCGGCGCTGGACGACGGGTCGGTCAGCCTCAGCTATCGCGAGCTCCTCGGCCGGGCGACCTCGTTCGCCCGCCGGCTCACCGATACCGGCATCGGGCCAGGTGAGCGGGTCGGCATCCGAATCGCCTCCGGACACAACGACCTGTACGTCGCGATCCTGGGCACGCTGCTAGCCGGCGCCGCCTACGTACCGGTGGACGCCGACGACCCGGACGAGCGCGCCGAACTGGTCTTCGGCGAGGCCGCGGTCGCCGCCATCGTCACCGATGACCTCACCATCGAGTCGACTCGGCCGGTCCCCGACGACGATGACGGCTACTACGACTTCCCATACTCCACCCGGATGGATTCCAGCGGCGAGATCCCCGCCTTCCCAGGTGCGACCGGACCACCCA